>JAIKZX010000104.1 GCA_024681935.1 Fretibacterium sp. | reverse complement strand
ACTGTCCAGCCGCTTCATCTGGCTCAGCCCCAGAGCGCAGTTTATATCCGGGAGCCGGTAGTTGTAGCCCAGCGACTGCATCTCAGCGTGCCATGGACCGTCGGGCACATCCTTAAACTCCGCCGGATTGTGAGTTATGCCGTGGCTGCGGAAAAGGCGAAGCTGCCGCGCATACTCGTCGTTATTCGTCAGCACTGCGCCGCCCTCCGTTGTCGTGATGTGCTTGACGGGGTGGAAGCTCAGCGTCGTCATATCCGCGTCTTGCCCCACCTTCCTGTCTCCTCTGTCCCCGCCCCATGTGTGGCTTGCGTCCTCAATAAGCACGGCGTTATAACTCTTCGCAAGTTCTTTGAACGGCTCGATGTCAAAAGGATAGCCCGTGAAGCTCACCGGAGCGATGACCTTGCATGGCGTCTCCTTAAGTTTTGCCTCGACCTTAGCGGGGTCCAGGCAGAGCGTCGCAGGGTCGATATCCGCAAAGACGGGAGTTGCCCCGACATAGAGGGCCGCGTTGGCTGTGGCAGCAAAGGTCATGGGCGTGGTGAGTTCATAATCTCCCTCTTTCAGCCCGGCGGCAGCCATGGCCCCGTGCAGCGCGGCCGTCCCGTTGGAGAAGGTCACGGCGTGTTTCACCCCGGCGTAATCCGCAAGGGCTTTTTCAAACTCCGCGACCTTCGGCCCGCAGGTAAGCCAGTCGCCCTTTAAGACCTTCACGACCTCCGCAATGTCGTCCTCGTTAATCCACTGATGCCCGTATGATAAAGTTTTCATCAATCATCATCTTTCCTTTTTTAAAATTTCCGTCATCCATGGGACACGGATCCATCCTTAAAATAATCGTCCGTATGCTCAATGGGATAGACATGACTGGCATCAATGGCAATTGACGCGCAGGCCCACGAGAGACCAACGCCAAATCCATAGATAAACAATTTTTTTTCTCCCGACTTTCCGTGATATGCATCGCAGATTGTTATGGGAATCGCGCATACGCTTGTGTTTCCATAGCGGTCCAGAGATATGGGCATCTTTTCCTCAGGAATATTCAGTTTCTTCATGAGATGCTTTAAAATAAAAAGATTGGGCTGATGGAAGATAAAAGAATCAAAATCATCCACGGAATGCCCATAGTGTTCCATGAATTCTGTCGCCAGTCCGGGCACGTCTGTCATGGTGAATTTAAACACCTCCATCCCGTCCATAAAAAGATTGTAGTCAGACCTGATATTTCCATCCGCCCACTCTGTTCTCTCACGGCTGGCGTTGATGTTTCTGTAAGCACCGGCCGGGACGATGATGGATTTAAACCGGGATCCATCGGTCTTCATGCCAAAATGAAAGGGCACCTCAGCCTCGCACTTCTCCACAAGCGTCGCAGAGCCGCCATCACCAAACAAAAGCCGCGATTTATCAAGAGGGGAGACCACCTTGCTGGTGATGTCCCCGGTCAAAAGCAGCCCTCGCTTCGCGCTCGATGTTTGAAGGGTCGCGCACAGCATCTGAAGCCCATAAACATAGCCAGAACAGCCTAAATCTGTGTCAAATGCCATGCAGTCCGTGGACAGTCCCAGACGGCTATGCAGCACACAGGCAGTTGGCGGCACCTGATAATCGAGATATCCCGCGACAAAAATCAGGACGCCAATGCTGGAGGGATCAATATCCATTTTTTCCATCAGATTTTTGGCTGCGGCATAGGCCAAATCGGATGACGTCTGCGCCTCAGAGGCGTGATAGGTCTGCTCCATCCCGGCGGAGGAGATATTCTTGGAGACGGTCTTTTCCCCAAACAGTTCATCATAATCATGTGCACGCACACATTTTGTCGGAACCGCCGCCGCGATGCCGGCAATTTTTAAATTGGAAAAATCAGAGGTAATCATTGCCTCCCCTCCTCTGCCTCAGACTGCGGCGGGAAGAATGCCATAATCTTCTCCTTCAAACCTGCCGCTGTCAGCCCACATTCTTTTAACATAAACGAATAATCTCCAGGGCATGGGAAAGCATCTTCAATCCCAGCTTTCACCAGTGGGGCGTGATGCCCCATCGTCGACAGTGCCTCGGCAGTCAGGCTCCCCAAACCGCCCGATATAAAATGTTCTTCCACAGACAGGAGCAGGCGGTGTGTCCGGGCAAGATGTCTGACGATTTCTGAGTCAAAGGGCTTCAGGGTATGGACATCCACCACGCTGCATGTCAGGCCCTCATTTTTAAAGGACCGCGCTAAACGGAGGCATTCAGACACAACACTCCCCGTGCCCAGCACAGCCACGTCAGCCCCCTCCCGAAGGATATTGGGCACCCCTGCTTTAAAATCACACCCATCTCTGTACACCATCGGCGTGCCGTCAATCCCCGTCAGGCGGAGAAAAGCTGGCCCTGAGTGATCTGCAAGATACTCAATGCATTTAGCCTCCTCCAGACAATCCGCCGGGGATAAAAGCGTCATGCCAGGGATAGTCCTCATAATGGAGATATCCTCCAGACAAAAATGCGTGTTGCCCTGGCTGCCCAGAGACAGACCGCTGGCCAACGCCACGATCTTCACATTGAGATTCATATACCCAACGAGTGTCCGCACAGCCTCGTATGCCCGCATGGAGACAAACGGGGCGAAGGAAACCACGAAGACATTGTTTCCCTCCTTAGCCAGCCCGGCCGCGATCCCCAGCATATTTTGTTCGGCGATGCCAATGTTGTAGAATCTGTCAGGGAATTGCTCAGCGAATTCCATCAGGCCGGCAGAGCTTGCAACATCCGCGGCAAGGACAATGATGTCCTCATGTTCCGCTGCCGCCGCCTGGAGCATAGCGCCAAAAGCCTTGCGCATTCCCAGCCGTGTCCAGCCCAAAATGTTGCCAGAACTATACTCAATCATGAGTTTTCCTCCAGCTCTGCCCTAAAGGCCTCGTATTGCTCCTGTGTCAGTCTCGCGTGGTGCCAGCCAGTTCTGCCTTCAATGGAGCGAATTCCCTTTCCCTTCCGGGTATGGGCAATAACCGCTGTTGGACTATCCCCGGACAGACTGGACAGAGCTTTATACAGCTGTTCCACATCATGACCGTCTGAATCCCTGACCTGAAAGCCCAAACCCCCGAATACCCGTCCGATGTCATGAACCGGCATAATATCCTTCGTGTAGCCATCCAGGGACTGTTCGTTGACATCAACGATGGCCGTAAGATTATCAAGGTGGAACCTGGACGCAGACATCGCGGCTTCCCAGACGGTTCCCTCGTTGCACTCCCCATCGCCCAGCAGTACATAGGTCCTGTACTGCTCACCTTTCCTTTTTGCATTCAGTGCAATCCCCACGCCAATGGACAGCCCATAGCCCAGGCTGCCGCTGGAAGTTTCTATCCCTTTGCTGGGGTTCATGACCTCATGAGTTGGAAACTGCCCTCCTGAGGTCTCAAAAGACATCATCTCGTCCCTCGTTATGAATCCAACTTCTGCCAGGGCTGCGTAGTGAGCCAATGCAACGTGTCCCTTGCTCAGCAGGAAGCGGTCACGCGACGGCATCAGCGGACTCTCCGGAGAGACATTCAAAACCTTCCCATAAAGCAGGGCCAGGATATCTGCGCAGGACAAACCTCCCCCAAGATGTCCTCCATTTGCACCGGCGCCATAGGTCATTTCCAGAATATCGGTCCGAATCCTTTTTGCAAGCTCTCGTATCTCCGCCGCATCTTTAAGCATCAAATGCTATGCCACCTCCGTTGACGAGCAGGGCCTGCCCATTCACAAAACTCGCCTCACCGCTTGCCAGAAAGTAAACCGCATTCGCAATCTCCTCCGGCTTCCCCATGCGCCGCGCAATCGAATGCTCCAACAGTTTTCCACGCATTTCCGGCTCCATTTGAGCGAGCATATCCGTGTCGATCATGCCTGGGGCCACAGCGTTGACCCGGATATGATGAGGAGCCAGTTCATTGGCCAGCCGCCGGGTCATGCCAACCAGAGCCGCTTTCCCGCATACATATTCAAATTGTCCTTCAACGCCGGAAAACGCGGCCACCGATGCCATGTTCACGACAGCCCCAGATTTGTTCCTTATCATTGCCCGGCAGACCATTTGAGTAATCTGGACCTGTGCAAAAAAATTTACTTCAAAAGACTCCCGAATCATCTCCATACTCGCCATTAAAAAGGATTGGCTGGGCATCACCACAGCTGCATTGTTGACCAGAACATCTATTTTTTTGTACTCTTTAAGAGCCCTGGACAACGCCTCTTTTATTTCATCGGAGTTTCGCAGATCAAAATAAAGAGGCTCGATTTTACAGCCTCTTTCCTCCTCTATTTTTCTGAGCCCATCGGCGAACTCTGGCGTTTCCTTTCTGGCATGAGCAAGGATTGTCACATCTGCTTCCTCCGCAAAACGCTCCAGAATAGCTTTGCCAATGCCGCGGCGTGTTCCTGTAATAATAATTGTTCTGCCCATTGTCATCCCTCCAGGTTTACAATCCGGGATAAACTCCTGATAAGATCGGTCCCATCCCATATAACTCCAATATCCAGCGCCCTCCCGACAGGAACAATGCGATCAATGCCGCGGAGCCTGTGAGATATGACCATCTCCCTGA
>JAIKZX010000207.1 GCA_024681935.1 Fretibacterium sp. | reverse complement strand
CGCCGCTGACATCACCGCGGGTCTTGACGCTGCTCGTACCCTGACGGCAATTTGCCAGATGAGCCACCACGACCTGATGCATGGCCGCAACATGGACGGGGACATTGAACACCGCGTCCGACAGGGTCATCTCACCCAGGGACTGCCCGTTGAAATCAACAACTTTAACTGCCGGCATGACTATTCCCCTCCTTCCTTATCCCTTTTTGTAGAGAGCAACCAGGCTGTTCTTGGCGCCCGGCACAGCCCCCTTGACAAGGAGGAGGTTGTTCTCCAGGTCAACGGCCATCACCGTCAGGTTCTTGACCGTGACCTTCTCGCTTCCCATATGCCCCGGCATCCTCTTACCCGGAAATACGCGTCCCGGATAGGAGATAGCACCGCTGGAACCACCGTGACGATGCTCCACGGAAGTTCCATGGCTGAACTGCTGGCCGCCGAAATGGTGACGCTTCATGACGCCCGCAAAACCCTTTCCCTTGCTGACACCCTTGACGTCAACCTTCTCGCCCGCCTCAAACAGATCCACCCTGATCTCCTGCCCGACCTCGTATCCCTCCGCCTTCTCCAGGCGGAACTCGCGAAGTGTCTTCCTGGGCTCAAGCTTGTTCTTGTCGAACAGCCCCTTCAAGGGTTTGGACAGCTTGTGGGCCTTCATGGCCCCAAAGCCGAGAAGAACGGCAGAGTATCCGTTCTGTTCGGGGGTCCGGACGGCAACGACAGAGCAGGGGCCCGCCACGATGACCGTCACGGCGACTGCCTGTCCCTCAGAATCAAAAATCTGAGTCATGCCCATCTTTTTCCCCAGGATCCCTATACCCATCATTTTCTCTCCTTTCAGCTCCAGCGCTTTCCTTAAAGTTTGATCTGGATGTCGACTCCAGAGGAAAGATTGAGCTGCATCAACGCATCCATAGTTTTCTGCGTCGGCTCGATAATATCGATAAGGCGCTTGTGCGTCCGCATCTCAAACTGCTCCCGCGCGTCCTTGTCCTTGTGGGGGGACTTCAGGATCGTTACCTTCCCGACCTCGGTGGGAAGCGGGATGGGGCCGGAAACCCTGGCCCCCGTGCTCTCCGCTGTCTCCGCGATCTGGGCTGCGGACGAATCAAGAATCCTGTGGTCAAACGCCTTCAGTCTAATGCGGATTCTCTTAGCCACTTGACTGTCCCTCTTCCTCTATTGCTTATTCGATGATCTTCGTGACGACGCCGGCGCCCACCGTGTGGCCGCCCTCGCGCACCGCGAAGCGAAGACCTTCCTCCATCGCGATGGGCACGATCAGCTCCACCTCGAACGTCGCGTTGTCGCCGGGCATGACCATCTCAACACCCTCAGGCAGCTTGATGTTCCCCGTCACGTCCGTCGTGCGGAAGTAGAACTGCGGCTTGTATCCCGCGAAGAACGGCGTATGGCGGCCGCCCTCCTCCTTCTTCAGCACGTAGACCTCGCCCTTGAACTTCGTGTGCGGCGTCACGGAACCCGGCTTCGCCAGCACCTGGCCGCGCTCCACCTCGTCCTTGTCAATGCCGCGAAGCAGCACGCCCACGTTGTCGCCCGCCTCGGCGTCGTCCAGGATCTTCCGGAACATCTCAAGGGAGGTCGCCACCGTCTTACGGGTGTCGCGGCTCATGCCGATGATCTCCACTTCCTCGCCCGCCTTGACGATCCCGCGCTCCACACGGCCCGTAACCACCGTGCCGCGGCCCGTGATCGTGAACACGTCCTCGATGGGCATCAGGAACGGCTTGTCCGTCTCGCGGACGGGCTCGGGGATGTAGTTGTCGCACGCATCCATCAGGTCCCAGATGGGCTTGCAGATCGGGTCCTCACGGGTCCCGTTCCCCTTCTCCAGCACCTCAAGGGCGGAGCCGCGGATGATGGGAATGTCGTCGCCGGGGAACTCGTACTTGTTCAGCAGCTCGCGGACCTCCATCTCGACGAGGTCCAGCAGCTCGGGATCGTCGACCTGGTCCGTCTTGTTCATGAACACCACCAGCGCCGGCACGTTGACCTGGCGAGCCAGCAGCACGTGCTCACGGGTCTGGGGCATGGGGCCGTCCGCCGCGCTGACGACCAGGATAGCACCGTCCATCTGCGCCGCGCCCGTGATCATGTTCTTGATGTAGTCCGCGTGGCCGGGGCAGTCGATGTGCGCGTAGTGACGCTTGTCCGTCTGATACTCCACGTGCGCGATGTTGATGGTGATGCCGCGCTCGCGCTCCTCAGGCGCCTTATCGATCATGTCGTAGGCCGTGAACTCCGCGTAGTTGTTCGTGGCCAGGCACTTCGTGATCGCCGCCGTCAGCGTCGTCTTACCGTGGTCGATGTGGCCAATCGTACCGATGTTCAGGTGCGTCTTGGTCCGCTCAAATTTTTCCTTCGCCATCTCCAAATTCCTCCCGAATTATTTTATTTGGAAAACTGCCTTTTATTCACTCTTGCCCCTGCCCTGGAGCACCTTCTCGCTCACCTCGGCAGGGGTCTGCTCATAATGGTCGAACTGCATCGAGTAGTTCGCGCGGCCCGACGTCCTGCTGCGCAGGTCCGTGGCGTAGCCAAACATGCTGACGAGGGGCACATAAGCTCTTATTATACGCGCGTTTGCCCGCATGTCCATACCCTCTATGCGTCCCCGGCGTGAGGACAGATCCCCAATGACGTCGCCGACGTAATCCTCGGGCGTAACAACTTCCACCGCCATGATGGGCTCCATCAGGACCGGGCCCGCCTTCTTCATGGCCTCCTTGAAGCCCATGGACGCCGCGATCTTGAACGCCATCTCGGAGCTGTCGACCTCGTGGTAGCTGCCGTCCACCAGCGCCACCTTGATGCCGATCACAGGATAGCCGCCAAGGATACCACTCTGAATGGCCTCCTCCAGGCCCTTCTGGACCGCCGCGACGTACTCCTTGGGGACGACGCCGCCCACGATCTTGTCCTCGAACTCGAAGCCCTTGCCGTCGGGCAGCGGCTCCATCTCGAACACGACGTGGCCGTACTGGCCCCGGCCGCCGCTCTGGCGGATGTACTTGCCCTCCGCCCTGGACGGCTTCTGGATCGCCTCGCGGTAAGCCACCTGGGGGTTGCCCACCTTGACGTCCACGCCGAACTCCCTCTTCAG
>JAIKZX010000032.1 GCA_024681935.1 Fretibacterium sp. | reverse complement strand
TGTTTGAGCTGAGACAGCGGAAGCGGAAGGAGAAGCGCAGAGGGCATTGAGTAAATGCGGGGCGTTGTGGAATTGAATAAAGGCAAACGGGACGGGCAACTTCAAACTGACCTTTGCCGGGATGGAGAAGATCGCGGGGCTTCCTGTCGACCATTCTTTCCTGACCTAAAAGAAAAAACTTTTGGCGTTTGGCTGTAAAGTTTGGATAATTTCCATGCGCGAGCAGACGGTGGCCTTTGAAAAGACAGATTGACCGGGAACAAACAGGGGGACGGGGAGACCCGTTCCCCTGGCTTATCTTCCCGTGAAGGGAGTCCTCCGTCCGGTGCCATCCGCGCCGAACTTCCTGTCCAGGGCCCGGTTGTCGCCCGGGGTGGTGAAGTACCCATCGCGCACGGTCTGGGGCTGGCCCATTTCCAGCAGCTCCCCCGCCGTAACAAAACGGTAGCCCGCTTCCTGAAGAGCGTCCACCACCTCCCGCAGCAGCAGGGCTGTCCCCTTGGGGACGCGGTTGGCGTGGAACAGCAGAATGGAACCTGGCCGGACCATCGACGCCACGCGTCGTCCCGCCCGCCGGGCGCGTTTGGGATTGCTGTTGTCCCCCGCTTCAGCCGCCACGTCCCATTGGATGACCCGTAACCCCATGCCCGCAAGGGCCTTCAGGGCGCGCCCGGAGCTGCGGCCGTAGGGCAGGCGGAAGAGCCTGGGCACGGGGGGAATATCCGGTTCCGGGGCCCCGGACTCGCGGGCGGCCCGCAGCACGTCCTCACGCAGCAGCTCATATTGTGCCTGAGTCCACATCACCTGAGCGCGTAATCCCTCCGGGGAGAGCAGGGCGCAGTTTCCGTGGCTCCATGCGTGGTTTCCGATCTCGAACAGAGGCTCTGTCATGATCTGGCGCACGCGCCGGGCGTGGGTCCGCATCCACTTTCCCCCCATGAAGAGCGTGGCGGGAATATGCCGCTGGCGCAGGAAGTTCAGCACCTCCATGTCGCAGCCGGTGGTCACAGTGTCCAGCTCGCAGAGGTCAAAGGTCAGGGCGGCGGCCTTCCCCCCCTCCGGCAGCGCCACCCGGCGGACAATCCCCTCGTCCGTCCTGGGGGCAAGCTGAACAATGGGTTCCCTGCGCTCCGGCGGCGCGGATACGTTGGGCAGACCGCGTCGCTGGTCCTGGGCGTCCGGTGTCCAGACGTCCTCCTCCGGTGTCAGGCCCCACGCCGCGGCGTGAAATGCCAGCATGAGACACACGGCAAAAAATATCATCTTTACTTTTTTCATTTTTCAGCCTCCCGGGCTTCAATTCGAAACAGAAAGTACGTCACCGCCAGAAGGTCGGAGCATCCCCCGGGGCTGATATTGCGGGCGATGAAGTCCCGGTCCATCGCCTCGGTGGCCAATCTGCCCTCTGCCGTGAGGAATCCTCCGAGAGCAAGAACCTCCCGGGCCCGGCCCCGGGCATACTCTGCCGTTTCCATATTATGACGGGAAAGAATGTTGGTATCCGCCGTCCCGGCGATGAGGTGGAGGAGCGTTTGGACCAGCGCGTCGTTTAAAGAGACTCTCTCCGCCCGTGGGGCTGGGGGACTCATGGGGTCTCTGTCTCCCTGAGCTTCAATCATGAGCTCCCGGAACACGGGAAGCGAGACCTCCATCACGGTCCGAAAGCCGCTCTCCGCCTCTCCGCGAATGCCCGTGCAGCCGTAACGGAGGAACATCTGTTCTCCCTTTGTCCGGGCTTCTCCCTTCCGAAGGCGGACCAGCTCCCTTTCACAGAGCCCCCGGCACATCTCCGCCGCAAGGGCTGTCAGTTTCTCCGCGCTCAGCACTTCTTCCCGGCCAGCCAGCCACCCCGCGCAGCCACAGAGCAGCCCCAGAGAAAATATCTCGCCCTTGTGTGTGTTGACGCCGTGGGTGGCCTCGAACATCAGGCTCTCCGCCTCGCGCCCCGCCCTGCGGAGCTCCGGCCACATCGTGGGGGGGGAGAGTGAGGCAGAGTATCCGGCTGAAGTCATGTCGTCAAAAGTGGAGTGCAGCGCTGCCGCGCTGGCCATGAAGGTGAAAAAGTCCATATCCCTGTGTGCGCCGCAGTTGAACCGGTCCACAAGGCCCGGTTTGGGGGTGGCGGAGACCTCACACAGCATGGCCTCCAGCGCGAGGGATGCAATCTTATGAAGTTGTGCGTCCACGCCCGTCGCCTCTTTCTCCTTCGGGGCCTTTTCTGAGGCTATTTTATCATAGGCCGGGTTTCTGATAGAATGGACAAATTAAGACGGAGCGATGGCTCAGAACGTGAAAGGGGTGAGCAAGCCATGTCCGACTACACGATGCGACGGGTCCATCCGTCCGACAGGCGGGGCAATGCGGCGGTCGACCGGCTTCTGGCGGGCGAAGGCATCCGCCGGGACGCCAATCTTGACTACACCTGCGCCCTGTTTGACGAGGAACTGAACGTCGTTGCCACGGGAAGCTGCTTTGGGAACACGCTGCGCTGCCTGGCGGTGAGTCATGAGCACCAGGGCGAGGGGCTGATGAACGAAATCGTCACGCATCTCGTCCAATTCCAGTTTGAGCGCGGCAGCCATCACCTTTTTCTTTACACAAAATGCAGTGCCGCTAAGTTCTTCCGCGACCTGGGGTTCTACGAGATCGTCCGGATAGAGGGCGAGGGGAACGGCGTCGTCTTCATGGAGAACCGGCGGACGGGTTTTGCGGACTATCTGAAGGCGCTGGGGGAGAGCCAGCCCACTCTTCCGTCGGGAGACGCCTCATGCGCCGTGGTCATGAACGCCAATCCCTTCACCCTGGGCCACCAGTACCTTGTGGAGAGAGCGTCCGCTGAGAACGATGCGGTCCACCTGTTCGTCCTCAGTGAGGACGCCTCCCTTGTGCCCTTCAGCGTGAGGAAGCGGCTTGTCCTGGAGGGAACACGGCATCTGGGGAACGTCGCCGTCCATGACAGCGGGCCCTACATCATCAGCGGAGCGACGTTCCCCAGCTACTTTCAGAGGGACGAGACGGCCGTCATCGAAAGCCATGCGAGGCTCGACCTGGCGGTGTTTGTTAAAATCGCGGCCGCACTGGGTATCCGTGCGCGCTATGTGGGCGAGGAACCGCGCAGCCTTGTTACAGGAATATACAATCAGATCATGGCGGAAGAACTTCCGGAACATGGCATCCGCTGTGAGATCATCTCCAGGAAGGAGACAGGAGGCGAGGTCATCAGCGCATCCACGGTCCGCCAGACCATCAAGGCCGGAGACAGGGAGAGGCTGAGGGCTCTCGTCCCCCAATCCACGTACGACTACTTCACCAGCGGGGAGGCCCGGCCGGTCATTGAGAGGATCCGGGCAGAGGATAATGTCGTCCATTATTGAAGTTTCCCTGAGTGAGATGCTGGAGCGCCGGGAACAGCGGGCCGCACGCCAGGCGGAGCTGCTGAAACATTTTCATTGTCCCCTTGTCTCCTTCTCGATGAATATCCCAGGCCCGGTCAAGACCAACTCAAAAATCCGCGCCGCCTTCGAACAGGGGAAAACCGCGCTGTTGGAGGCTGTGTCACGCCAGACCTTCAGCATCAACTTCTTGGAGGAGATCCATGAAGCGACAGGGGACGAGCTGTTGCTGTCCGCAGACGCTCCGGCGCGGGAGCTGAAAGCGCTCACGACGCGCATAGAGGATGAGCACCCCCTTGGCCGTCTGTTTGACCTGGACGTTATCGGGGCCGATGGGGAAAAGCTCTCCCGATTCACCTTCCGCCGTTGCCTGGTCTGCGGGCGGCAGGCTCAGGCGTGTGCACGTGCGCGCGCCCATCCCGTGGCGGAGCTCCAGGCGGCGGTAGAACGGCTGCTCTCTGAAGCGGGTATAGGCCCGCTGATTTGACGGAGGAGAGAAAGTCCTCTAAAATAAGGCGAGTTTTTGCTAGAGGGTGATGGTGTGAAGATATCCTTGGATCAGGCGGTGTGTATTGGCTGCGGTCTGTGTGCGCAGATAAGCCCGGAGTATTTTTCCCTCAATGAGGCCGCTGGGACGGCTCAGCTTCAGCGAACCGAGACGGAAGATGAATCTGTCCGTGAGGCGCAGGCAAGCTGCCCCGTTGGTTGCATTCATCTTGAATAAAGGTTAAAATAAAAGATAAGGGCCCATAGCTCAAGTGGTTAGAGCCACCGGCTCATAACCGGAAGGTTCCTGGTTCAAGTCCAGGTGGGCCCACCAAACATATTAAAACGGGACAGAATAATGACAGAATAATAGATTAAAACCCCGCCTCATGGCGGGGTTTTTTGTTATTCTCCTCCGGTTGACCGTCCGCTGCCGTCCACGTTGGGCCGCATTGTTTTTGTATAAAAAACTGTATAAAATTTATGAAGGGTACAATTTTATACGGTGAGGGGACACGGGATGCTTACAGAGCAGACAATACGGCAGGCAGAACCGCGGGACAAGCAGTACCAGCTTTCAGACGGGCGGGGCCTTATCCTTCTGGTACATCCTAATGGGCGGATTATTTTGTGCGGAAGCGCATGGAGACGCAAATAACAACAGGGGGCCTTCCGGCCCCCTGTTTGATGACTGAACAGAGACTACTCCTCGAAGTACACGTTGCGGAAGGAGTGAACCTCGAACGGGTCGACCATGAAGCCCTTTACGACCTTGCGGACACCCGCCGTTCCCACTTCGTTATGCAGGTAAATCATCGGAAGCATCTCGTTGATGTAGAGCTGCATATCCTTGTAGACCTTCGCGCGCTCCGCGCCGTCAGGCAGAGAGCGTCCCTTGGCCAGCATCTCGTCCAGCTTCGGATCGCTGACGGTGGTGTAGTTCGTGCCGGCATTGGACTCCAGCAGGCCCGCTACCGCGTAGTCCGGGTCGGGCACGGAAAGGCCCCAGCCCAGCAGGAATACGTCGTGCTGCTTCTGCTGAAGTGCCTGGAGATACGCGCCCCACTCCTGCTGAACGATCTCGGTCTTGATTCCAAGCTCAGCGAGCTGGGCCTGGATGATCTGAGCCATGTCCACGCGCTCCTTGCGCTCGTTGGAGCGGATGACGAAGCTGATGGTCGAGGGATCAACGCCGGCCTCGGCAAAGAGTTTCTTTGCCTTCTCCACGTCGCGTACGTGAACGGGCAGTTCACCGTCGATGGAGTACTTCGTCACGGATGGAATGAGCGAACGGGGGCTCTTGCCCAGGCCGCGGAACACTGCCGCCTCAATCTGAACCGTGTCCAGGGCCGCGAAAATGGCCTGGCGCACCCTCACATCATCAAAGGGCTTCTTGTGGACGTTGAAGCCCATGTAAGTGGTGGAAGGCAACACGACGCGCTGAAGCTCCAGCTCCGGGTTATCCTCAATGCGGGGAACCTCGATGGGAGGAACGGGATAGGCGATATCGACCGCGCCGGTCTCCAGCTCGATGGTGCGGTTTGTGGGCTCCGGGATGGAACGGACGGTCAGGGTCTTGTATTTCGCCTTCTCGCCCCAATAATCATCGAAACGCTCAAAGGTGTAGTGGTCACCCTTAGCCCACTCCTTGAACTTGAACGGCCCCGTGCCCACGGGGTTCATACCATAGTCGTCACCAGCGGCCTCGACGGCCTTCTTGTTGACGATGTTGCCCCAGCTGTGGACCAGAGAGGAGAAGAAGGGGTAGTTGACCTTCTTCAGGTGCAGGATGATGGTGTAGTCGTCAACGATCTCCACGTTGTCCAGGTCCTGAGAATAGGTGTGAATGTGGCTCCCTGCGGGGGTGTTGGCGCGCTCAAGGGAGAACTTCACGTCCGCAGCCTTCATCTCCTCGCCGTTGTGGAACTTGACGCCTTTACGCAGGAACATTTTGTAGTCCTTGTCGGTCAGGAACTCCCATTTCTCGGCCAGGCCGGGGCGGAGCGATCCGTCCGGGTTCATGAACACCAGCGTGTCATAGATGTGCGAGCACGCGCGGGAGGTCGGGTAGTCGTTGTGCCCGATGGGGTCCAGCGTCGTGGGGTCGTACTGGTCGGCCACAACGAGGGTGTCCTTTGCCGCGAACGCTGCGCTGCACAGCGCCAGCGTCAGAACCAAAGCCGCGATAAAGCTCTTTCTCAAAACAATCCTCTCCTTACTGAAAAAATTTTATCCTAAAGGGATGCCCGGCAGGGGCCCCTCAAGGCCAAAAACCTATCGCCGCCAGACGGGCTCACCGCCAATCCATGTTGCTGCAACCTGCGTGCGCGCGTCCAGCGGGTCGCCGTTCCACACGGCAAAGTCCGCATCCTTTCCCGGCTCGATCGTCCCCATTCGTCTTTCAACGCCTACATGCTCCGCCGCGTAGCGCGTCAGGCCCCGCAGGGCCTCGTCGGGCGGCAGGCCCGCCTTTACGGCCAGAGCCGCAGAGACGATGGCGTGCTCGATGGGGATGACGGGATGGTCGGTGATGAGGCAGAAGTGAACCCCTGCCCTCCACAGCGCCGCCGGCGTGTCCCATGATTTGTTCTTTAATTCAATCTTGCATCGTGAGGAGAGTGTCGGCCCCAGGGCGGCATAGACTTTCTTTTCCGCCAGCCAGGACGCGATAAGATGCCCTTCCGTGCAGTGCTCGATGGTGTACCTCAGGTTGAACTCCTCAGCAATGCGCACGGCCGTCTGGATATCGTCCAAACGGTGGCAGTGGACGCGGAGCGGTATCTCGCGCTTCAGGACGGCGGCAAGGGCCTCCATCTCCAGGTCACGCTCAAAGGGCTCCTCTTTTTTCTGAGAATCTTCTTTCTTGGCGAGGTAATTCTGCGCATGAACGAACGCACTTCGCATCAGAGCCGCGTTGCCCATGCGCGTAGTGGGCAGCTTGTCCTTAGGCTTGTAGACGCTCACGGGATTCTCCCCCAGCGCCGCTTTCATGCCGGAGCAGGCCATGACGGTCATGCGCTCCACAATGTCCGGCTTTGTCTTAAGGAGCATTCCCTGACCGCCAATGACGTTGGCGCTGCCAGGAAGCGCCTGCACGCACGTCACCCCTCCGGACAGCGCGTCGTTGAAGGCCGTGTCCTGGGGATAGAGGGCATCGAGGGCGCGGAGATGAGGCGTGACAGGTTCGGCCATGTCGTTGTCATCCACCAGAGTTTCGGGGAAATCCTCAGGGCAGACCCCGATGTGCGTATGCGCATCAATAAGCCCCGGGGTTATCCGGAAACCGGAAAGGTCAACACACTCTGCCCCTTCCTTGTCGACAACGTTCCCCACCTGGGCGATTTCCCCGTCCCTGACGAGGATGTCCCGCTCCTTAAAGCCGTCGTCCTGATCTTTGCCGGTCCAGACCAAAGCCCCTCTGAGCCAGCATGCTCTACCCTGCAAGGCGGATGTCCCTCCCCCTGAAGAAAAGAAAAACTCCGTTCTTGCCGGTTTTTCAAAAGACGGCCTGAAACGGAGATTAATTCTGGTAGCCCCAACGAGATTCGAACTCGTGTTTTAGCCTTGAGAGGGCTACGACCTAGGCCGCTAGTCGATGGGGCCATTAAGAAAGTTAGAGAGGATAAATTCCTCTTCTCGACGGGAGAAATATTATCACAAGTCCCCGTATCGCGCAAGCCCTTCCCGCCGGGTTTACAGACCAATCAGCCTTGGAATGCTTGTTGTCAGCGCCGGGAAACTGATGACGATGAACTGCACGGCCAGCGCCACCAGAATGAAGGGCCATATCCTGCGGAACAGCTCTCCAATGGGGATTTTGCCGATGGCTGCAACGATGTAGTTGCACGCGCCCACCGGCGGCGTAATCAGGGCGATGGTGACGTTCAGGGTCATGACCACACCGAAGTGGAAGGGATCGACCCCGGCCTGGATGGCTAATGGGGCGAAGATGGGCGTGAGCAGCGTGAGGACTGCGACCTCCTCCATGAACATCCCGACGATGAATACGATGGCGGACAGCACAATCATCAGGAGCCAGGGATGTCCCAGGAGCCCCGCAGCTATGATGAAATCACTGAACATCTTCGTTACGCGCTCATACTTGAGATACCAGCCCACCACGGAGGCCGCACCCATAATCAGGAAAATCGCGCTGGAGCTGCGCACCGCCTCATAAAGGGACTTCCCCAGTCCCCTGAGCGTGAGTTGGCGCGTGACGAGAAATCCCACCACGATGCAGTACAGGCAGGCCAGCGCGCCGGACTCCGTGGGGGTCACGATGCCTAAAACAATCCCGCCGATGATGATGACGGGAGCCACCAGCGCCAGGATGGAACGGCGAAGAATCTTCCGCCTGTCCTTTCGGACTTCTGTCGTGTCCATGACGGGCACGTCGTACTTCCTCGAGTAATACCAGTTCATGACCATAAAAGCGGTCCCAAGAACAAAGCCGGGGAACACCCCCGCGGCGAACAGACCGCCAATGGAGGTATTCGTCAGGGAGGCGTAGATGATCATAAACACGCTGGGGGGGATAATGGGGCCGATGAGCGAGCTGCCCGCGGTCAGCCCTGCGGCGTACGCCCGGGGAAACCCCTCCTTTTCCATGGCGGGAATGAGGATGGAGCCCAGGGCAGAGGCATCTGCGGCAGCGCTGCCGTTAACGCCCGCGAAAACGACGCTCCCCACAACGTTGACGTATCCAAGCCCTCCACGCACGGAGCCCACGATGAGGCGGCTGAAGTCCAGCAGCCGGTCCGTCAGACCGGAGCGGTTCATCAGGATGCCCGTCAGGATGAAAAAGGGCATCGCCATGAGCGTAAAACCGTTCATTCCGCCGTAAAACTGCTGGGGGATAACGCGCAGCAGCCCCATGGGGTCCGGCGTCCCCAAGATGCCCATCAGGCCCGTCATCAGGAGCGCCGCGTAGAGCGGGACGCCTATAATCATCTGCCCCAGAAAAGCACAGAACAGGAGGAGGTCGTACATTATTTTCGTCCTCCACCAAAATAGCCTGCCACCAGGACAATCAGCAGCATCCCCATGCCCACAGGCACGGCCATCAGCGGCACCGCGCGGGACACCCCCAGGGCCATGGTCCGCATGGTCCAGCTGCCCATGACGTTCTGCACGCCATAAACAATGAGGACAACAAGCACGGTGGCTTCAATAAGAAACGAAACGAAACGGCACAGAGCCCGCCAGCGGGGGGGAAGTCCATTCACCACGAAGTCAATGGACATGTTGTCCCCTGCGTCAAAAGCGGCTGCTGCCCCAATAAGCACGAAGCCCACCATTGAAAAACGGGCCAGTTCCTCCGTCCAGACGAGTGATATCCCCGTCGTCTGCCGGGCGACGATGCCCACCGTGATGTCCACGATATTGAGCACGAGGAAACAGCACCCGGCAATAGCGCTGAGCCGCACGATAGAGCGGCTCAGCCTGTTGAGAAAAACTTCCATCACCTGGATTCAGTCGCCTTGCCTGTGCCAGCCAGGGTATTCGCGGCCTCCGCGTCACGCTGGGCCATCTCGAGCCACTGAGGATCCTTCAGGCGCTGCTTCAGCCACTCGACATAGCCGGGCTGACCGATGGTACGGAACATATCCATCTCCTCCGGGTTGGGGGCGTAGACCTGCATCCCGCGCCTGCGGCACTCTTCCACCTGATCGGCATCCTGAGCTTCGATACGCTTGCGCGTGAGTTTGTTGGCCTCCTTCGCCGCCCCGACAATCGCCCCGCGCTCCGCGTCGCTGAGCGAGTCGTAAAGGTCCCCGTTGATGACGAGGAACTGGTCTGAGTACTGGATGTTGGCCAGTGTCATGTACTTCTGGACCTCCGTCAGGCTGCCCAGCAGGACGTAGAAGGCGGGGTTCATCTGTCCGTCAACAACGCCCATCTTGAGCGCCATGTAGAGCTCACCCCAGGGGATAGGCGTGCCGCTGGCCCCGAAGGCGTTGAAGATGGCGATCTGTCCCTCATCCATGCCGCGGAACTTCAGGCCCGCGAAGTCCTTAGGGCTGCGAATCTCCCGCCTGGAGTTTGTGAAGGCCAAAAAACCGCCCTCCTCGACGACCTCCAGCAGGACGCATCCCGTACGCTCGCGGAACAGGGGCTTCAGCTTCGTCATGTACTCGCTGGTGTCGAAGAAGACGTGGGCTGCTTCGAAGGAGTTGAACATAAAGGGGATAGCGGAGGCGTAAAGCTCCGGCAGCACGGTCCCCAGGGCGGCGAAGGACACGAGGTCCACTATCGGCTGGTTGAGACCCTGCTTCATGATGAGCTCCATGCGCTGCTCCTCGGAACCCAGCTGTTCGTCAGGATACACCTCGAACGTCAGGCTCCCCTTCGTCTCCTCCGAGACCCGTGAGATGAACTCCCTGACGAAGTAGTGCTGGATGTTCACCTCGGCGTCTGCGGTCCCCTGGTGAGATATCTTGATAACCCTCTCAGCCTGGGCTGCCGCCGCACTCAGCGCCGCTATCAGGACAAGGAAAAATAACAGTTTTTTCAAATATAACCCTCCCTGCAATGATATTAAAAAGCTATTATACAGGACAAAAGCCTTTCACTTCCCCAGCTCGTGATCCTCCGGTTCCAGCTTGTTGGCCGGGTTCTTTACCCACTCCATGGTGCCGGGTCTGTAGGACTTTATCCTGAAGTCCTTGAAACCGAAGTCATTCACCAGCGCTTCGCCGAACTGGCTGGAGATGAGCCCCGCGTTGCAGTAGAGGATGAGCGTGATATCCTTCGTCAGGCCGCTCTTTTGCAGCTCCTCCTCCGCGTTCCCGAGGTTCAGCCTGGAACTGGGGAAGTTGATGGCGCCGGGGATGTGCCCTCCGGGAGCTCCCTCAAACGGGGATTTGCCGTTGAAGACGTCTGCCTCGCGGACGTCCACCAGAAGGAACCCGGGCTTGCCCAGATGCTCCTTCACATAGGCCTGATCGACGGACTCAATTTGGGGCTCCAGCCGGGAGACCACATACACGCAAAAGAACGCCATAAGAAAGAGTACGACGGCGGTTAAGATAAGACGGCTTTTTTTATTCATGGCTACAGGTTGGAATAGCCCGCTTCATTGTAGATCAGGGCCATGAACTCAAGATTGGTGTCGGAGTTGTTCTCAAGGCTGTGCCACTGTCCGACCTCGATTACGCAGACGTCGCCGGGGAGGACATGGGTGACGGTCTTAGTGACGCCGTCCGCGCTCTCCGTGAAGTCCCCCTCGCCCTTCAAAATGTAGTAGGGCTCCGTGTCGCGGACGTGCTGATGCCAGCCGACACACGACTTCGGCGGCAGCACCACCCGCGCGTAAAGCCGTCCGTGCCCCAGCAGTTCCTCCTTCGAGACGATATGACAAACATGGGCAGGTCCTGCGCCTCCCGCAAGCCCCTGGACTTCCACGATGTTTTCTCTCCTGACCATGATGTCCCCTCCTGTATATTCTGACCGGTCTGTGCCGAAATTATCTATATAAAATTATTATACTATATTAATTTGAATTAGTTTGATTATTATAACGGCGGGCATATCCATATTTTTCACCTCAAGGTATAATGAAAGAAATTATTCCGCCAGCGCGGGATCAGGGGAGGGGAACAGGATGACCGGCACGTCGGCAGGACACCTGCAGTGCGGGCGGGAAAATCTCATCAAACTTTTGCCCCGCCGTCCTTTGGATATGCACAAGGGAGGCCGGGGACGTCTGCTTGTGGCCGGGGGATCTGAACATTATCCCGGCGCACCCGCCCTCTCCGCCCTCGGGGCTCTTCGGAGCGGTGCGGGGGTGGTGACGCTTCTCTCTCTGCCCCTGGTGTGCGCCGCCTGTGCGGCTCGACTCCCGGAGGCGGTCTGCCGCTCCGCGGAGAACATGGAGGACTGGCTTGAGCTGGCCCTCGCTGAGGCCTCCTCTTACAGCGCGGCCGTGATTGGCCCCGGACTGGGACGTTCGGAGGCGGCTCAGAATTTCGTCGCCGGGATGTGGGAACGCTGGCCCAGACCCCTTGTTGTGGACGGCGACGGCCTTTTCGCGCTGGCGCAGAGGGGGGACGCGCTGTCCTCCCGAAGAGACGCTGTCCTGACGCCCCATGAGGGAGAGGCCGCCCGTCTGTTGGGGACGATTTCTGAAGCGGTTCGCGGCGGCCGCAGGGAGGCCGTCCGGAAGCTGGCGGATCGCTGGGGAGGCACGGTTCTGCTGAAAGGGCATGGGACGCTTGTGGCCTGCGGCGGGGATCCGATTATTCACCGTCTGGATTGGGGAGGCCCCGAACTGGCGGTCCCGGGCTCCGGCGATGTGCTCTCCGGGTGTATCGGTTCTCTGCTGGCCTCCGGTCTGGAACCGCTGGACGCGGCCCGGCTGGGCGGGGCGCTTCACGGCATGGCCGGTGAACGTCTCGCCGGGGACGGTGTGGACGGCGTGCTGGCCTCGGAGATCGCCGGGGCCATCCGTTTAGTCCTCCACGAGCTGAGGAGAGCGGCCGTATGACCCCCTCGCCTAGGACGGAAAAGGGACCGCGGCCCCGCCGCCGGCACGTGGACTGGGACGCGGAGATCCGCAAGACGGAGCGTATCCGGCGCCGGGGGCTGATTATGAGCGGCGTGAGCTTCGCTGTCGCTGCCGCTTTTATCATCGGCGTGTGGCGCATGGGAGGGGAGGACATCGCCCTCCCGCGGAAGGTCCTCTCCGTCATATGCCTTGTGGCGGCCTGCCTGGTGTTCCGCGCCGTTCAGAAGCACCGCGCCCGCATAAAGGGCAGGGAAAACACGAAATGACCGGGTCCTTCACCCTGCTCTCCTCTTCTGAGGAGGCCACGCGGGGCGTGGGCGGGGCCCTGGGCCGGGCGCTGGAGCCTGGGCTGACGGTCCTGCTCGATGGGGACCTCGGCGCGGGCAAGACTGTCTTGGTCAGGGGGCTTGGAGATGCGCTGGGAGCTTCCGGCGTGCGGAGCCCGTCGTTCACGCTCGTCAACGAGTATCGGACAAAAGATGGCCTGCTGCTGGTCCACGCGGACCTCTACCGTCTGGACGCTGAGGGCGCGGAGAGCCTTGATTTGGAGGATTACCTGGCTCTGGACGGAGCGGTGCTCCTGGTGGAATGGCCGGACCGGTGGCGCAGTCCCCCGGAGGAGGCACTGAGGGTGGAGCTGCGGAACCCGGATGAATGCGGTGAGTTCCTCCGGCGGCTGACCTTCCGTCCCGGCGGGGCCAGGGCGGAGAAGGTCGCGGAGAAGGTATTGTCTGCCGTTAGGGCCGGGGACTGCCCCGGTGTGGAGCGAATCGGGACGGAAGGCGGGGATGAGAACAATGGCCGCTGACGGACTTCTGGCTGTGGATTGCAGCCTCCGGCTGACGGGCGTGGCTCTGGCGCGCCAGGGCCGGGCGGTGGCTTCGGAGACAATTGACCTGGGCCGCCGGCAGGGGGCGGAACTGCCCCTGATGGCGGAGCGCCTTCTGAATGAGGCGGGCTGGTGCTGGAGCGACGTTGGGCGGGTGGCTGTCTCCTGTGGCCCGGGGTATTTCACGGGCATCCGCGTCGGGGCGGCCTATGCCTCGGGTCTGGCCTACGGGCTGGGGGTCCCTCTTGTGCCCGTTTCGTCCCTGGAGCTGTTGGCCTTGTCCCGCCCGGAGGGGATAAAGGGAGGGGTGCTCGTACTCGTCTATGCGGGGCACGGAGCTGTTTACGCCGCGTCGTTTGGTGCGGAGCCGGCTCCCCGGGGCGGGGAGGAACTTCCTCAGGGGGAATACACGGGCAGTGCGATAACAGACTGGCTGTCCCTTCATCCGGGGATTCCGGTTATCTCCGACGATCCGGAGCGGGCTTTGAACGCCATAGGTCTGGACCTGCCTGTGCTGTGCGTGCGTCCGGACGCGGCGCGTCTGGCCGAGGCTGCGCTGACAGGGGAAAAACCCTCCATTCCCCCGGCGGCGCTGCGCATTGCCTATTGCCGCGCACCGGTGTGATGAGGTGAAAAATTCAGAGGAAACGCCTGAGGCGAGTTCTTCGTTAATTTGTTTCAAGGAGTTGTTTATGGTATGAGTGCAGGTTTGATTTTTGATATTGCGTCGGCTCTCGTTCTGGCCTTCTTGCTCGTGCGCGGTCTGATTCGTGGGTTCTCCGGCGAGATCCTGGGGCTTATCGGCTTCTTCGTGAGCCTGTTCTGCGCATGGAACTTCGCGCGGCCGGCCGCGGACCTTGTCCTGAAATACTTCCCCAACATGGACGTGACGATCACCGCTCTGGCCTGTGCGGTCGTCATCTTCATTCTGGTGTCCCTGGCCTTCGCCCTCTTCGACAAACTCCTCTCCATCATCATCCAGGCAGCAAACCTCTCCATGCTGGACCACTTGCTGGGCCTGGTCGTGGGGGCCGTCAAGACGTTCTGCCTGATTCTGCTCATCTACGGCGTACTGAAGACCTTCCCCGGCATTCTGCCGACAGACTGGATGGATGAGAGCTACGCCATGCGCGGGGCTGCCGCGGCCTGGCAGCCGGTCATGGGCTTCCTTGAGGGGCACGGTATTATCGACCTGAAATCTCTTCCCGGCACGAAATAATGCAGGTTGCTCCCTCCGTCCTGGACCTTCTGGAATATAGCAAGGCCCTTGCACCTTTCCGGGAACGGCTGCGGGGTGAACTTGGGGAGCTGGCGCTGAGCTCCCTTTCTCTGGCCGGAAGTTTCGAACAGCTCAAACGGCGCGAGACCCTTCTGCGCGAATGGATGGACCTGCTGGACCATCAGGGGGAGCCTCAATGGAACGCCAGTCTGCCCGCTGTGACTCCCCTGTTTGAGGGGGCGCGGCGGAGCGGCATTCTGTCCGGTGAGGAGCTCCTGATGGTGCGGGCTGTTCTCTCCTCGGCGCGTCGTGTCCGGGAGGGGCTGAGCCAGGTTGAGGGACGTCCGGCTCTGGAGGCCGAAAGGCGGCGACTGCGGGACTTCACGCCGGAAATTGAGCTTTTGACCGTAGTGGAGGACTCCGGCCGTCTGGCGGACTCCGCTTCACCGAAACTTCAGGACATCCGCGGGGAGCTGGATGCTCTGAAACGCGCCGGACGACGCACGGCCCAGCGTCTGCTGGACGATCCCAATATCCTGAACATGCTTCAGGAGCGCTCCCTCTCCTGGCGGGACGGACGGTTCCTTCTGCTGGTGCGACAGGAGTACATCAACCGCTTCCCCGGCCTGACCGTCGAGCGTTCAGCGTCGGGAAACTCCATCTACATGGAGCCGCGGATGCTCTCCCCCGTCAACAACAATCTGATGATGAAATCGCGGGACGAGCGGGACGAGGAACAGCGCATCCTTCTTGACCTGACGCGGAAAATTCTGGCGCGGGAGGGGGCCGTGGCGGAGGCGGAGCGGGTGCTGGGCGAGCTGGACCTGCTCTGCGCGTGCGACGTCCTCGTTCGCACAAAGGGCTGGGTTATCCCGGAGCTGAACCAGGCCCGCGCCTTTTCGCTCATCGGGGCGCGGCACCCTCTTTTGAAGGATGCGGCCGTGCCGGTGGACGTGGCCTGCGGGGTGGAGAGGGGCGGCCGCCGGTTCAACGCGCTGATCGTGACCGGTCCCAACACCGGAGGCAAAACCGTCGTGCTCAAGACCACCGGGGTGCTGCTGGCGATGGCCTGGTCCGGTCTGCCTGTGCCCGCGAGGGACGGTACAAAAATCGGCACCTTTGACGCGCTCTACGCCGACATCGGCGACGAGCAGAGCATTGAGCAGAACCTCTCCACCTTCAGCGCCCACCTCAAAAAAATTATCGGGATACTCAGGGATGCCACGGCCTCGTCCGTGGTGCTGCTGGATGAACTGGGCTCCGGCACAGACCCGCAGGAGGGCGCGGCGTTGGGCGTGGCAATCCTGGAGACGCTGCGGCGGCGCGGGGGGCTGACCCTGGCGACGACCCATCACAATCCCATCAAGCAGTATGCCCTCACGACGCCGGACGTGGAAACGGCCAGCATGGAGTTTGACGCGGAGCGTCTGACCCCGACCTACCGTTTGCTGATGGGCGTTCCCGGCCGAAGCAATGCCCTGATGATTGCGCAGCGCTACGGAATGCCGGAGGAAGTGCTGGCGCTCGCCAGGGGAGAGCTGGCGGACCACGAGGTCTCAGCAGAGGATCTGATGGGTGAGCTGAACGAGCGGCGTGCAGCCCTTGCCCAGGCCGAGCGGGAACTGGCGGACAGCGTGCAGGAGGCGGAGCGCCTGAAACAGGCGTACCGGGAACGCGTGGTGGAGATCGACCACCAGCGGGACAGTATCATGGAGGCGGCAGACCGGAAGGCGGAGCGTCTGCTCAGCCGGGCGGAGGAGACCTCGCGGGGGATGCTCCGCGACCTGGAGGAGTCGGTGAAGATGGCAGCAAACCGCGGGCTGAACGGCAGGCGGCAGGAAATCCATAAACTGCGCAGTGGAATGGACAGACGACGCGACAAGCGCATGGAACGCGAACTGGAGGCCCGCCCCCGGCCCTTCGAAGTCGAGCCGGGAATCACAGTGCAGGTGGCGGGCAGCGGCATTGTCGGACTGGTGGAAGAGGTACGCAACGGCCGCGCCAGCCTGACGGCCGGCCCCATGCATCTGGAGGTCCCCATCGGGCAGCTCGTTCCCACTGAAAAAAAGGCCAAAGTTGCGGTGCCGCCCTCGGACACAGGCCGGGAGATTCATGTGGAAAGTGTGCCCCCTTCGCTTATGGTGCGCGGCATGAATGTGGGGGAGGCCATGCCGCTGGTGGAGAGCTACCTGGACCGGGCCTACCGCTCCGGCCATTCAACAGTCACCGTCATTCACGGGCGCGGCGAGGGAATCCTCCGCAGGGAGGTCCACGCTCTGTGTGCCCGCCTGAAGTATGTTCAGGAATACCGCCTGGGCGGCGAGGGGGAGGGCGGCTTCGGCGTCACCCTGGTGACGTTCCGAAAGTGAGAGGCGCCTTACGCCTTCAGCTCCCCGCGGTATCCGGACTCCAGCGAAACCTCTGAGAAGGAGCCCATCTCGTTCATAACAGCCAGCGCGTCGTCCACGAGCTGCATGGCAAGGGGGCAGCCCGTGCCCTCCCCCAGTCTCATTCTCAGGGTGAGGAGCGGGACGAGGCCCATGGCCTCCGCGGCCGCGGCATAGGCCGGTTCCGCGGAACGGTGGGAGGCGATCATGAAATCCTTTGCTCCCGGGGCGAGCCGCGAGGCCAGAAGCGCTGCTGCTGCAGAGATTGCCCCATCCAGAATCACGGGCAGACGACAGACTGCCGCGCCCAGATAAACCCCCGTCATGGCAGCGATGTCCAGCCCCCCGACGCAGGAGAGGATCTCCAGCGGGTCGTCCGGCGCGGGGTGATGGAGCCTCAGCGCCTCGACGATGACACGCTTCTTGTTGGCGAAGGCCGTGTCCGTCAGCCCCCCCCCGCGTCCCACGAGCCCGGGGTCCGGCCGGTCAAGGGCTGCCATGATGCAGGCCGCCGCCGGAGCCGTGTTGCCCATACCCACCTCTCCGGCCCCGATGATCTGATAGCCCTCTCCTTTAACTTCCTCCACAAGGTGAACCCCCAGCTCCACCGCCGCCCGCGCCGTCTCCGGCGGCATCGCCCGTGTCTTTGCGAAGTTCGCCGTCCCCTCCGGCATTAACCTGTGTCTGGAATCGATGCCCGGCCGGGGGGTCAGTCCTTTAACGCCCAGGTCGTACAGGCGGAGGTCCGCCCCCGCTCTGCGGCACAGCACGTTGATGCCGCACTGCCCCTCCGGGAGGTTCCCCGCCGGACCGGCGTACAGTTCCATCAGCACCCGGGTGAAGTACTGAGGCGAGCCGGACACGCCCTCGTCGCAGATGCCGTGGTCCGAGCCGAACAGAAGGTGAATCTTTTTGGAAAGCGTGTTCCTGATCTGCCCTGTGATGCCCGCGATGCGAACAGACAGCCCTTCAAGCTCCCCCAGGCTTCCCCGGGGTTTCAGCAGCCCGTCCTGACGCTCCTGCGCCGCGCGCACCGCGTCCCCGTCCAGCGGGCGGATCTTTTTGATGCACTCCTCGATTGTCATGTCCTCAGGCTCCCTCAACCGAAGTTTTTTATTCTCCCTGGATATTTTACACAAAAAGCCCCGTGTGGAAGCGCCGGCATCACAACCACCAACGCCGGATGAGGAACTTTCAATATACGGCAAACAGCGTATTGTCCACCCTCAAAATAGAATTTATAATTTGGTCATGAATGGTCAGGATTTGAGTTTCAAAGGGGCTCCCTTTGAGCTTTGATCAGCTAAGGACAAAGGAGTGATACACGATGGATTTCAATAAATTGACACGAAAGAGCCAGGAGGCCATCGGCGAGGCCCAGAATATCGCGGCGGGCTACAACCATCAGCAGGTGGACGTCGAACATGTGCTGCTGGCGCTGTTGAGGGATGGCGAGGGCCTGATTCCCCGTCTGCTCCGGCGCATGGATATAGCTCCGGAAACGCTGGAAAAGCAGGTGGAGGCCGAGGTGGCACGCCTGCCCCGGGTGACGGGCAGCGGCGTGGAGCCGGGCAAGGTCTATGTGACCCAGCGGCTGAACCGTCTGCTGGCCGACGCGGAGGAACGGGCCAAACGGCTGAAGGACGAGTATGTCTCCGTCGAGCACCTGTTTCTGGCGATGCTGGAGGAGGGCGGCAC
>JAIKZX010000019.1 GCA_024681935.1 Fretibacterium sp. | reverse complement strand
GTCCTCCCTTTCTCTCTTTAACCCCATCAATCCGACACGTCAACGTCCGGCGCAATTTCTATGTCATAGTCCGGATAATCCCGCCGCATTTCCTCATAAAGAATTTTCAGCCCTTCCATCGGATTGATGTCAAAATTCATCACAACGTCAAACCGCATCTCCCGGGCTTCCAGATCCAGATAAAAACCGTGGAACTGAACCGCCCAGTCATGCTTCAGCACCTTTTCACGGACATCTTTCCGAATCTGCGCCGCCTCATCGTTCCCCACGTTGAAGGAATAAACCCCCACCCCGGCCAGAAACACTCCCGTTTCTTTGTATACCTTTGTTTCCAGCTTCCGGGTCAGCCGGTCGATATCCCGGACCATCATATTTTCCGGCAATTCGATATGGACAGAAGCATAGTTTTTGTCAGGCCCGTAATTATACATAACAAGGTCATACGCCCCGCGGACTTCCGGCTCTTCCTCCATCAGCTGCTTTATCCGGGCTGTTGTTTTCCTGTCAGCACGCATCCCCAGAATTTCATTCACGGTATCGCTCATCATATCTATGCCGGATTTGATGATGAAAACAGAAATCACAGCCCCCACCCAGGCTTCCAGAGAAACGCCGCTCACCATGAAAACCACAGCGGACCCCAGCACGGACAGGGAAAGGACAGCGTCAAACATGGCGTCCGCCCCGGATGCCGTCAGCGAGCCGGAATTCACCTTTTCCCCCTGCGCTTTGACATAGCGCCCCAGCAGAATTTTTACAACAACGGCCACCGCGATGATAACAAGAGAGACCACGCTGTAATCCGGCTTTTCCGGGCTGATGATCTTTTTTACCGACTCCACCGCGGCGGTGATGCCCGCATAGAGCACAATGCCCGAAACAATCATGGCGCTGAGATATTCAATGCGTCCATACCCAAAGGGGTGTTTTCTGTCCGGCAGACGCCCCGCCAGTTTTGTCCCCACAATGGTAATGATGGATGAAAGGGCGTCAGACAGGTTGTTCACAGCGTCCAGCGTGACGGCGATGGAATTGGACATAATGCCGACCGCCGCTTTAAACGACGCAAGAAGCACATTGGTCACAATACCCGTTATGCTGGTTTTGATAATGATCTTATCCCGGTTCATTTCCGCCGTTTCAGGAATTGATTGTTTATCGTTCATTTCAGTTCTTCCTCCCGGTACTGTCAGGGTTTATGCGCAAATCAGCCGGCTGGCATTCATCAAACGGCGCCGGAAATCTTTTTTTTGATTACGCCCCACCCTATTATATTGAATAGCATTAACAATTATCATTATAATGTAACCATAAGGTGAAGTAAATCATCCCGGCAGTCCGGGCCGCGACATAGTCAGGAACCATGCGCAAATCAGCTCACGGCCCCCGGCAAACGGGGCCTCCCCTCTTCATCCCCCAAGGCTCGCTTCCGCTCCTCAACCCTCTGCCTGATAATTGCTTTTTATATTGCGTAAATGCTGTTGTTCTCTGCCAAAACATTGACATCCTATTTAAAAAATATAAAATAAGAAATATCTAATCCGTTCACCTGTGCCCTGCGGGTATTGGCTCATCGTGCGGAGAAACCAGTTAAATTGAGGAAAGGATCGTTTGCCTTATGCTTGTCAATATGAAGGAGATGCTGCTCAACGCCGACCGCGACGGTTACGCGGTCATGGCAGTCAACAGCGTGAACATGGAAATGGCGCGGGCGGTCATCGAGGCCGCCAACGAGGAGCATTCCCCCATCATCGTTCAGATGGGACGCAGCCAGATGGCCAAGCTTGCTCACGCAGAGGATATTCTGCCCATGATTATCGCCATGGCAAAGCGGGCGGATGTGCCTGTGTGCCTCAATCTCGACCACGGCCCCGATTTTAAGACGGAGGTTGACGCCATTCACCGCGGCTTCACCAACGTGATGATTGACGCTTCCTCTCTTCCCTACGAGGAGAATGTGCGCCGCACGCGCATTGTCGCTGATCTCGCGCACGCCAGCGGCATCACTGTCGAGGCAGAGCTGGGTCATGTGGGGCAGGCGGCGGACGGTGACGGACGCTCGGCGGATATGTACACCAACGTCGCGCAGGCGGTGGATTTTGTGCAGAAAACCGGCGTTGACGCGCTGGCGGTCGCTATCGGGACGGCACATGGAAAGTATCCCGCGGGCTTTGTCCCAAAGCTGGACTTCCAGCGCCTGGCTGAGCTCAAGGCAGCGCTCAAAATGCCCCTCGTCCTTCATGGCGGCTCCGGCTCCGGAGATGAGAATATCCGCAAGGCGGTAGCCGGCGGCATCAACAAGATCAACGTCTGCACCGACGCGTTCCACGCGGCAGAGCTCGCGATGAAGGCGAAGTGGGAGCATGAGCCCGAGACGGACTACCTGAACATCATGGTGACAGCCGAGTCCGCCATCAAGCTGTTCGTCAGGGACTACATCCGCATGATAGGCTCCAACAACCGTTACATTTTCGACTTCGCCAGCAACGGCAGCAAGGAGTGAGACGGGCGCTGCTTCGGGCAGCGGATGCGTCACACGGAGCCCCGGCGGTTTTTCCGCTTTAAAAAAAAAACAGCGGCAGAGAAATTTTCTCTGCCGCTTTCGTTTGCTGAAAAAAGAGTGCGCGGGGTATGTCCCGCGGGACCGGCGCCTGCCGCCTCAGAGCGGCTGCCGAAGCTCCAGACGTCCCAGGGCAACCCGCCTGGTGGTCTCCCTGTCGAAGAGGACGGCGTAGTC
This sequence comes from Fretibacterium sp., assembly GCA_024681935.1. GTDB lineage: Bacteria > Synergistota > Synergistia > Synergistales > Aminobacteriaceae > JAFUYV01. The sequence continues at coordinate 966 of JAIKZX010000019.1, read as the reverse complement.
GCCTTCGAAGTTAAAACGGACGATGGAGTCCATCTTGTAGTCAATGCGTCCGAAGACGACCGCGGAAAGCGTGATGCCCTGCGTGTCGAGAGACAGCACCGTATCCATGCCCGTCGGCAGTGAGGAGATGACCTTTCCCTCAAGGCCGCCGCTGTCAATAATCTTGACGGACTCCGGACGGATACCCAGCACATAACGCCCCTCGCCCGCTCCGAAGTCCACCGGCGTATTGGGGCGGAAGACCACGTCAAAGGACGCCGCCTTCAGTTCAATGCCGCCCCCCTCCTGGGGGATTCCGTCGCATTCAACGAAGTTCATGGAGGGGTTGCCCATAAAGTCGGCGCAGAACATATTGTCCGGCTCACCGTACAAGTCCAGCGGGGGGCAGTATTGCTGCAAAACCCCGGTCTTCATCAGGCAGATCTTGCTGGAGAGCGTCATTGCCTCCGACTGGTCGTGGGTCACATAGACAAAGGTGGCCCCGGTGTTCAGGTGAAGCCGCTTCAGCTCGGCGCGCATGTCGTTGCGCAGCTTGGCGTCGAGGTTGGACAGCGGCTCGTCCATCAGCAGGGCCCGGGGGTTCGGCGCCAGCGTGCGGGCAATTGCCACGCGCTGCTGCTGCCCGCCGGAAAGCTCCGCGGGGTAGCGGTCAATGTACTCCGCTATGCGCATGATCCCGCAGATCTCCTTTACACGGCTCTCAATCCTGGCCCTGTCCCACTTCATGTTTTCAAGGCCAAATGCGATGTTCTGGCGCACGGTCATGTGCGGCCAGAGGGCGTAGTTCTGAAACAAAAAGCCCACGCCGCGCTTGTCCGGCGAGACGTTGATCCCCTTCTCAGCCGAGAAGACGCATTTGTCGTCAAAGTAGATATCACCCTCAGTGGGCATTTCCAGCCCGGCGATCATGCGCAGCGTCGTGGTCTTTCCGCAGCCGGAGGGGCCGAGCAGAGAAACAAAATCGCC
>JAIKZX010000224.1 GCA_024681935.1 Fretibacterium sp. | reverse complement strand
GTACACGCTCTTCAGCATGTGTTTGTTGCCCGTCTTGATGAGGTAGGCCACGATGGCCACGATGACCAGAATTGCCTCCAGCCCCTCGCGCACCAGCAGGCCAAACGCCACCACAAAGGTCAGCCATTCGGGGCTTGCCGCGGCTTTCTTAGGCGCTGCGGGCGCTGCGGGCGCCGCCGGCTTCTCCTCAGCTGCCGGGGCCGCGGGCTGCGCGGGAGCCCCCGCGAAGGAGGGACGCGTCCTGCCGGTATCGGCATAGAGCCTCTCGCCCATGCTGTCCGGGTCCGTGATCTCAATCTCGCCGTCCAGCACCATGGCGTCCTTGTAGACCTTTATCTTCAGGTCCTCCACCTGCTGAATCAGATCCGGCTTCCCCTTCTGATTGTTGCCCAGAAGGACGTGTTTGATGTCACTAAACTCCGCCTCAATGTGATTGACGCGCTCAGCGGAGATGGCATACATCACTGTCCGCTCAAAGCCCTGGACCTCGTAGTAGCCGAAGTAGGCGTCGTTGACGTGCTTATAGGCGTCCTCAAATTTGTCCGCCTCAATGTCCTTCTGCGCCGCGTCAAACTCAAGCGCCATATCTGCGGCAACAGCCTTCCAGTCCGCATACTTCTTCTTTTTCTTCGCCGCCTCGGCATCCCCCGGCAGAACCAGGACAGTAAACAGGAACGCCGCCATCACCAAAAGAATCCCGAATTTTATTGATAAACCAAACTTTCCTCTCATGATACCCCTTCTTCCCATGAGATAAAAACAGCAAGGATAGGGGATTTAACCTATCCAACAGTACATAATATTTACCTCGACAGGAATTTTACTATTGCTCAACAGGCAAGTCAATAGTTTGATGGGTAAAATTTTTAAATTTGTTTATCGGGACAAACTTTAACTTTAAAAAGAGGAAAGGACACGGCCCCACACACGCACGGCGGAAGCCGGGTGTTCCTGGAGCTCGGTCAGGCGTTTTTTGTGGAATGGGGCAGACTTTGGGAAATGCTGCTTCATAGCGGAGAGCACCGGAACGAGGACCTGGGGGTCGTCGCTCGCCAGGAGACGGCGAAGGGTTGCATCCGCGGGGGACTGTCCCGTAGGCCAGTAGCGAAGAATCAGAGCCACCCCGTCCGGGGAGGCGGTGGACAGGTAACGTTCCATCAGGGGAAGGTCGGGTGTCCCTTCCGGTTGGCGCAGGCCCAGGAGCGAGGACAGCAGCGAATTTGGGAAGACCATGGCGTGATCGGCCACCTCCTCGGCGAGTTGGCGGCGTGTGGCGTTGTTCATGGGAAGCCCGGACACAAGGCGTGCCGTTCCCTCGTCCACCTCCCAGCGATTCAGAAGCCTGGCCAGTGCCTGGCGCACGTCCCCCCGGTTGGCGAACGCCCCGACGCGCTCCAGCGCGAGACGCCTCACCTCCGGCATGGAGGACTTCAGACGCGAAAGCACCTCACCTGCCATGCTCTCGTCCTTGTTGTGCTCAAGCTGCTCCAGATGGCTGGAAAGCCTCTCATCGTACTGCTCCAGGATAAGGTCCACTCGCCTGCCGCGCTCCTGTGCCTCCTCACTTAAATCCTCCGGCTCGTCCAGATCGTCTGCGCGTCTGCGATACCAGTCGAAGAACGTATTTTGGCGGGGCTCCTCTTCTTCGTCCGGCTCTTCTGTCTCCAGAACAAGGTTTTCCAGTTCTTCCGTCGTGAGCCCCTTCAGGATCGCGTAAGCCCCTGTGATCTTCTGGAAGCGCTGGGCCTCCTCCTGCCCGGCAACGTCAGGATGACAGACGTGCGCCAGGCGACGAAACGCCACCCGCACGTCCGAGGCCGACGCTCCCGGCTCAAGACCCAATACCCTCAGGCTGTCGATGATTTCCTGCGAAAGGTTTGCTCCCATTAGATATGATTCCTGTAACCCTCAAAATGATGGTGCCGGGGGGGAGACTCGAACTCCCACGAAGTCGCCCCCGGTGGATTTTGAGTCCACTGCGTCTACCATTCCGCCACCCCGGCAAGTACTGTCATTTTATCGATGGGGTCAGGGCTTGTCAAGAGAGGGACTTCTCTTCTCCCCTGACAGAGGCCTGACACAGAAAACTCCGCATAACGGCGAATGGCGCAAGTTTCCTCTATACGTTAAATTTATATCGTCAATTAACGATTTCTTTTCAGGAGGTCTTTTCATGAGGTGTGAACTGTTAGTTCTTGCATTTTCCTTTGGCGGGTTTCTCTCTCTGCTGCTGCCCCTGGCGGGAGCCCATGCCGCAGAGGCCGAGGCTTCGGTCTCCGTGGAGGCTGCAGCCTCTGAGGAGCAGCTTGCCTCCATGCCGGAGATGGCTTCCAGACCCCCTTTGCTGCCGATGGAGGATTTCTTCCGCAACCCGGACACGGCGTCCTACGCCATCTCGCCGGACGGAACGAAGCTGGCCTTTGCCAAGCCCTGGGGACACCGCATGAACGTCACGGTGCGTGACCTGGCGACAGGGGAGGAGCGGCGCGTCACCTCTGCCACGGAGCGGGACATCGCGGGCTTCTTCTGGAAGGGCAACGACCGCATCGTCTACGCCCAGGACACCGGCGGTGACGAGAACTTCCACATCTACGTCGTGAATGCCCATGGGGGCGAGTCCCGGGACCTGACGCCGTTTGAGGGCGTGCGCGCCGGGGTGCTGGACGATCTTGAGGAAGACCCGGCCCACATGCTCATCGAGATGAACCGGCGCAACCCGGAGGTGTTCGATGTTTTTCGCTGCGATATCGCCACGGGCGAGCTGACCCAGATAGCGGAGAATCCGGGGAACATCGCGGGCTGGATGACCGATCACGACGGGAAACTCCGCGTCGCCTACTCTACAGACGGAGTGAACGCCAGCCTGCTCTACCGCACCACAGAGGACCAGGAATTCCGCACGCTCATCACGACAAACTTCCGCGAGACCTTTGCCCCGCTGCTCTTTGCCTACGACAACAAGCTGCTCTATGTTGTGTCGAACCTGGACCGCGACAAGACCGCCATTTATACCTTCGACCCTGAGGCCAACAAGACGCTGGATCTGGTGTTCGAACACCCGGAGGTGGACGTGGGGAGCATTCTGCACTCGAAGAAGCGCAAGATTGTCACGGGTGTTACCTATGTAACAGACCGGGGACACTATCACTTCTTTGATGAAGACCGTGCGGAGCTGCAAAAGACGCTCTCGTCCTTCTTCCCGGATCACGAGGTGGCGGTGACAGACATGGACGACGACGAACGGCGTGTTATCGCGCGGGTCTACGGGGATCGGACGCGCGGAGCGTACTACCTCTACGACCGCAAGGACAACTCCCTGTCCAAGCTTGCGGACCTGTCGCCCTGGCTGAAGGAGGGGCAGATGGCCCCCATGAAGCCCATCGATTTCAAATCCCGTGACGGTCTGGACATCCACGGCTATCTGACGCTGCCGCTGGGCGTGGAGCCGCGGGACCTGCCGCTGGTGGTCATTCCCCACGGAGGGCCCAGCGCGCGGGACGTGTGGGGCTTTGACTCGGAGGCACAGTTCCTTGCCAACCGGGGAGCAGCTGTGCTTCAGGTGAACTTCCGCGGTTCAACGGGCTATGGAAAGGCGTTTTGGCAGGCGGGCTTCAAGCAGTGGGGCCGTGGAATGCAGAACGATGTGACCGACGGCGTGGAGTGGGCCGTAGCCCAGGGCATCGCAGACCGTAAGCGCCTGGCAATCTATGGCGGCAGTTACGGCGGTTATTCGGCGCTGGCGGGAGCCACCTTCACACCGGACCTTTATGCCTGCGCCGTGAGCTACGTGGGCCCGTCCAACATTTTTACACTGCTGAAGAGCATACCGCCCTATTGGGAGCCCTTCCGTGAGATGGAGTACGAGGAGATCGGCGATCCGGAGAAGGACAAGGATCTGCTGACGGCGGTGTCGCCGGTGTTCCACGCGGATCAGATAAAAATCCCGCTGTTCGTGGCTCAGGGGGCCAATGACCCGCGGGTGAACAAGGCGGAGTCTGACCAGATTGTCGAGGCCGTCCGCAAGAGAGGCAAAGACGTTGTTTACATGGTGAAGGACAACGAGGGGCATGGTTTCCACAACGAGGAGAACCGCTTTGACTTCTACCGGGAGATGGAGGCTTTCTTCAGGAAACACCTGGGCCTTCGCTGAACCGCGCGGAGGGTTGGTATAATAGAGGAGCGGAAGCAGATGGGGAAGGAGCAAGCGGGTTGTCGTCGGACCCGTTTTGAACCCCGTCTGCCTCCGCTCCTCAATCTTATATCCTGCGCTGCCGGGGGCGGCAGAAAACCCTCACTCCGACTTTACAAACAGGAAAAGCAGGAAAAAAAACAGTATCCAAAGAATCACCAGAGCAGCCAAGAGCGTCTGAAGCGTGACCAGAAGCTGATGGATCTCCAGCTCATTCCCCAGGGCCGGCCCCACACGTTTCACCGCGATGGCGCTGATGGCCATGGGGAAGGTGAAAGCTGCGTTGAGCGGGGTGAAGTCCGGGTACTTCCACGTCAGCCAGATTAAGTAGAACAGCCCCACCAGAAAGAAGAACAGGGACGCCATCAGCAGCGCGTAAACCATATCCGGGTTCTTCACCTCAAAGGAGGTCATGTAGCCCGACAGCAACAGGGACGCCGGCACCGCAAAGATGACCAGCGTGGGCTTTGCAGAGTCAGGAATCTGCCTCACTCCCCAGACACGCCAGCAGACAAAGGGCAGAAGACAGAGGAATGCGGCAAAGGCGAACCAAAAGACCGCCTGTCCAATATCCAGCCGCCCGGCAACGGGCGCAGACACGCTCGCAGCCGCGATGCCAACATAAACGACGAACCATGAGGGAAAGACCTTTTTAATTGAGAAACCCCTCAGGAAGTTCCAGCTGAACCAAAGGATCAGGAGCGCGTGCCCAATCAGGCCGGCGTACCAGAGCCCCACACCCAGGCCGGCCCAGCAGGGCCTGACGTAACCGCCCAGCAGCATGGTTGCCATGGTAAAGGTGGGCAGGATACTCGCCTCCACAGGATCCGCAAGCGGCTCCCTCAAACCTGTATTGAGGACGGCCAGTTTGAGCAGATAAAGCACATAGAGGACAGCCGCAATGCTCCCCAGGACAAGGCGAATCAGTGGAGCATAGGACTGCAAAAGATCCCCCAGGACAAGCAGGGCAAGGATAAGCCCCGCAATGGGGATGGGATAGCGTTTCAGGAACAAATCACTCACCCTTCCACTATATTTAAATTATTTCCATACAGTTAGGTCTTTCAGGTCTTTGAAAAAAAGCCAATTCAAGGCATGAGAAAAGAGAATCGAAAAGTGTACGGTAAAGCCTACCTTATCCTTTCCATGCCCAAAGCGACACAGCAGCGGGATGCAGCACGTGCACCAGTGAGAGCGGCTCACGTAAGCCCCAGACACCAATTTACAGGCATGGAAAACCCCCCTTTACCTTCTGACAAAATCTGAAAACAATAACTATTTTAAAGAAAAAGAGTGAGGCCGTCAATATCACCCCCCGGGAGGAGCTTTTGACAGAAGGATTGACGGTGAATCGGGGAGAGCCCCAGCCGCCGCACGGCCTCGCGGTGGGCCGTTGTCGGGTAGCCCTTATTTCTGGCCAGACCGTAGCCGGGGTACAGGGTATCCAGCGACGTCATGAGCCGGTCTCGCAGCACCTTGGCCACCACCGACGCAGCGGAGACGGACGGCAGCAGCGCGTCCGCCGAAACAAGCGTCCACTGTTTTATATCCAGCCCGGAGATAGCCATGGTGCCGTCCACTACGACGCAGACCGGTTTTGACGGCAGAAGTTCCGCCAGCCGGGTCACGCTGCGCCCCATGGCCCACAGCGACGCCCGGAGGATATTGTCCCGCTCAATCCGGGTGACGCTCCCTGCCTGCGCACGCCACAGCACCCCCTGGTCATTCATCGCCTGGAAGACCGCCTCGCGGGCACGGAGCGTCATACGCTTTGAGTCCCGCAGCCCCAGGGTCAGCAGCGCCCTTTCCTGCTCTGGCGTGAGCCACACCGCCGCCGCCACCACCGGCCCCGCCAGAGGCCCGCGTCCTGCCTCGTCCGTGCCGACAACGGGCCCCTCCTGCCGGAGCCTCTCCATCAGCGCCCCTGCCTCCTCCGCACTGGCGTGCGCAGGGAGAGACCGGACAGGCGCCGCCGCGGGGCTTTTTTGATCAGGCACCGTCAGGAGCATTGCCGTTTTGCCACCCCTCCGCATAGATGGGGTCGCCCGGCATCTCCAGCGTCACGGGGCCCAGTTTTCCGGATGAGAAGGTATCCAGCAGGCGGCGCGCGGCCAATTCCGTGTTCACCGCGCCTCCTGTCATGAGACATCCCAGTCTTCGCCCCACACGCTCCAGCGTCGTCTCCGGGGGCTCGTCCTGCTCCTCAAGCTCCCATTTTTTCATCACCACAGCAAAGAGCGCCCGGGCACGCAGGAAGCGGATGAAGCTCAGGGCCGCCGGTTCAAAGCCGCCCACCACCTCCGCCCTGGCGCAGCCCAGCCAGGACAGGATCTGGTGCACGCCCGGCTCCGCATGGGGATCCAGAATGCCGGGAGAGTCCACAACCAGAAGGCCCTCGTTCCGGTACCAGCTCACGGAGCGCGTCACCCCGGGAATGCCTCCCACGTGCGCCTGAGACTTTCCCACGAGCGCGTTGAGAAGCATGGATTTGCCGACGTTGGGGATGCCCATGACGGCCAGCCGGAGCTCACGGTGAGCGGGTTTCCGTTCCAAAAGCACACGGCGAAGGGGCACCAGGCCGTCCTTCCTGCGGAGGTCGACGGCCCAGCTTCCCGGGCCCAGTTCATCGAGCCAGGTCTTAGTACACTCCGGACTGGCGAGGTCCCGCTTTGAGAGGACGCGGAGCACGGGCCGCAGTCTTGAGAAGGAAGCCACAAGGGGGGCAGACGTAGAAAAAGGCGCGCGGGCATCGCGCACCTCAATAATCAAATCCAGTTTATCAACGAGTTCCGCAAGTTTTCGGCCCCCGCGGGCCATGTGCCCGGGGTACCAGACGGTCCGCGCCACCTTGCCTTAACGGGAGGCCTCCGGCGCTTCGCTTCCCCAGCCGGGAATGCCAATGCGCGTGAGAGGCCAGTAACGGAAGAACACGGGTCCGTGAAGGTCAGCGGTGGAGACCAGGCCCCAGAAGCGTCCGTCCTGGGAGTTGGGCCGGTTGTCGCCCAACATGAAATAATGGCCTTCCGGCACCGTGAAGGGAACCTCCTTGTACGGACGGCCCGCCTGAAGGGTGAAGTGATCGTGATACTTGACGTAGGGCTCGTCTGTAGGCTCATTGTTGATATAAACGACGCCGTCGCGTATATCAACAATGTCACCTGGGACAGCGATGACACGCTTGACGAAATCACGGTCACGATCCACCGGGTAACGGAACACATAAAGAGCCCCGCGGGACGGCGGAAAGAACCAGTTCCAGAACTTCGCCACCAGCACACGGTCGCCTACTTCAAGCGTGGGAATCATAGATCCGCTTGGGATCCAAAAGGCCTGCACGATGAACGTGCGAATAATCATCGCCAGAACAAACGCCCAGACGATTGTCTCAATCGTCTCTCTCCACCAGGGTTTTGCTGCTGCTCCTGCCAATTCCATATCCTCCGTTTACTGGAAAGGAATAAGGTCCCTTCCCTTTGCCCTTAACGCCCGGCGCCGTGCGGGGCAGAGCTTCTTTGATAATAATATAGCGCGAACGGCGCGGACAGGCAAGCAAAAATTTATGACACCTTCCGGCTGCCGGGCTTGACGATGGGAACGCCCTCCCTGCAGAGGGGGCAGTTCTCCTCCGTCCAGGCCGTCGCATCCAGCGTCATCAGCGCATGGAAGGGGACGCCGAAGTCCGCCTTTCCGCCGGAGCGATCCACCACTGAGCCCACGCCCACGACCTCACCGCCCGCCGCGCGAACAAGGCCGATGACCTCTTTCACAGAGCCGCCGGTGGTCACCACGTCCTCCACCACAAGCACCTTCTGCCCCGCCTCGACGTGGAATCCCCGCCGAAACGTCATCTTCCCTTCCTCACGCTCCGAAAAGATGTTGGGAACGCCCAGCGCACGCGCCACCTCATAAGCCATGATAATCCCGCCCAGCGCCGGCCCGGCCACAAGGTCAATCTTCTTCCCCGCAAATTTTTCCGCCAGCGCAGCGCAGAGCCGTTCACTCTCCTTCGGGGACTCAAACAACGCGGCACACTGCATATACCGGTCGCTGTGCAGCCCCGAAGTCAGGCGAAAATGCCCCTGCTTCAGCGCCCCAAGGCGCATCAATGTCTCCCGAGCCATCTCCTGTGTATTCTGCATAATAACCCTCCTTAATCGTCTACCTTATAATAAGCAGCCTTTTGCGGCCGGCTGAAGGACAGCGTCTCCATGTGCTTCTGCCGGCTCTATGGCATCCTTGCCTGCCGCAGGTCCTCGCGCATCCGCAGGGCCTCGTCGCGCGCTGCGGAGACGAAATCATCCGTGCCCGCCTTCTTGTGCGCGCAAATCAGGCTGCGTGAGGCGTTAATGAGCGCGCCCCGGCCATCCTTGCCAAAACACCCGGCCAGTTCTTTGGCAGAGGCCCCCTGTGCCCCATAGCCCGGGACCAGAAAGAACGTGTGCGGCATCCGGCTGCGGAGCATGGCCCCCTGCTCCGGGTACGTCGCGCCCACCACAGCCCCGACGGAGCTGTAGCCCTCCTCCCCGATAAGGGACTCGCCCCACTCCGAGACCTTGTCCCCCACGCGGGCGAACAGCGGCACGTTTCCCTCCGTCAGCAGATCCTGAAACTCGCCCGACGAGGGATTTGACGTCTTGACCAGGGCAAAAATGCCCCGGCCTGTCTTTTGGCAGTCGTCAATAAAGGGGCGCATCCCATCGCTGCCCAGATAGGGATTTACGGTCATGAAATCCACGGACGTACGCGCATCCGGCGCAAGATAGGCCCCTGAGTAGGCGCTGGCCGTCGCGCCGATATCCCCGCGCTTGGCGTCCAGAATAACGACATATCCCAGCCGCCGCGCCTCCGTCAGTGTATCCGTCATGCAGGCAAGACCTGCAAGGCCCATCAGCTCGTAGTACGCCGCCTGAACCTTCACGCTGGGAACGATGTCCTTCAGCGCGTCCAGCAGCGCGAAGTTGAAATCCCGCACGGCGTTGGCAGGCTGCCCGGGATGTTCGCGGACGCAGGAGGCAGGCAGATACTCGAGCCGCGTGTCCAGCCCCAGAGCCGTGGGATTATCCTTTTCCTCTATTGCGCGGATGAGCCGGTCAATTTGCATCATGCTTCATGAGTACCTCCTCCCGTCGCTCCCGTCCGCGCCTTCTCCAGAAGCACGACGCCGTCCTCCCCGCCGTCGTATCCCGGCAGCCGGACAGAGACAAGCTCCGCATGGGAGGTGGGGACGTTCTTGCCCACATAATCCGCGTGGATGGGGAGCTCACGGTGTCCCCGGTCGATGAGCACAGCAAGCTGAATGGTCCGCGGACGGCCGGACTCGATGAGCGCCTCCATGGCGGCACGCACCGTGCGGCCTGTGAAGAGCACATCGTCAACCAAAATCACGTCGCGGCCCGTGACACCGAAGGGAATATCCGTCTCCGCCTTTTCCCTGTCCTCCCCCTCGCGTTCCTTCAGGAATGTCAGGTCGTCACGGTAGAAGGTGACATCCAGCGTGCCGACGGGGACCTTCCCTCCTTCCACAGCCCTGATATGCTCCGCGATGCTCCGCGCCAGGGGAACGCCCCGGCGCTGGATTCCAATCAGGACAACATTCTCCGTCCCCCGATTGTGTTCGACAATCTCATAGCCAATGCGCTGAATCGCGCGCTCCACCGCCTTGGCGTCCATAATGCGTGCCTTTTCGTATAACGGTTCCTTCATTATTCTGTCTCCTAACATAATCAATAAACACGGGAGCATCGAGGGTCGAAGCCCCCTCCCCAGATAATTATCCCCGCAGTTCCGCCTCGAATGGCGGCTCTTTATAGCGCTCCACACGGAATCTCTCAAACTTCACTCCGTCCAGGCTGTAAAGCCCCGCCTTCTGCGCGGCGATGGACACCTGCTGTTCCACGGTGTCCACTCCCTCCAGGTCCGGCAGCAGCACACCGCGCCGGAGTCCCTTTGAGACGATGACGCCGAAACGCCTGGGGTCAAGCTGCCCCATATCCTCCACCGGCTCCGGCTCCGAGAGAACATCCACAGAGAACACAACGCCGCCCAGCTCTGCCGCCGTCATGGGCGGGAAGCGCGGGTCCCGCGTTGAGGCCAGAACGGCGTTTTCGATGATCTCCCGGTCCAGGGACGGCCATGCCGGTGCCAGAGTCCCGATACAGCCCCGCAGCGCTCCGTCCTTTTGCTTGATGGAGACGAAGCAGGCCCGGCGTTCCTTCCAGAGAAGGGAGGGGACGACCTCATCGCCTCCCCCGGGGAGAGGCTGCCCAGTCAGCAGCCGACTCACCGTCTCCCGTGCCAGCCGCACGGGGGCGGGGGCCTGCTCTGCGGCCCGATGTTCCCCACCCTCCGGCGCAAGCCACAGCGCGTTGCAGTAGCCAACGCCAAAGGGCCCCTCGTGGGAGAATATCTGAATCTCCCCTCCCAATTCTGCCGTCAGTCCCAGCAGGGCCATGACAGACCGCAGGCCGCACTCCCCGGCGTTTTCTATGCATTCCTCCCCCAGGGCCAACAGCGGTTCAGGCGAGCACTGCCGCAAAGCCTCTTCCACGGCGGCGTCGAACGCCGGGCCGTCCTTCGGCGCGTAACCGGCAGGGGCGTCCGGGGTGAGGCGGTGGGACAGGTCCCCGCTGGCCAGGAGAGCCCAGCGCCGGCCATCATTTAAGTCCGCCAGTCTCCTTCCCATCTCAAAAGCCTGTTCGGGGGTCAGTCCGATGGGAGAGGCCAGCACCACAGACGGCAGCCATCCATCCCAGGCGCGCCGCAGAAAGTAGAGCGGCACCGTGGTGCCCTGATCTGTTCTCAGATCGGGAGACGGTCTTGTGTAAATGGGGACCCCGGCGGAAGAGAGGCGGGCGTTCAGCACCTCCTGATCCCGCCGCTCCGAGGCAGGCGAGAGGACCACGCCCGGAGCTCCAAAGGGCGCAAAGGAACCCTGGAACAAAGTGGAAGCATTGAGGAAAAGCGCGCCGGGAACGTAGGGCTGATGAGGTGAGAGGACCAGCAGCACATCCGGTCTTCGGTCCTTCACCCGGACTGCCAGCTCCCCGCCGCCGCGCAGCGTCTCCGCCGCCTCCAGCTCACGGCCATTCCCTACCTCCGGCACAAGGATAGGGGGATGGGGCATGAGCGCCGACCATATCCACGACATGAGCATCCCTCCCGAATGAATCAGGCGTCGCGCGAGATTCTAAATATTCTTTCAAAGAATATTTTACCCCGGCCCGTTCAAAATACCTACTATATATTATTATCTTGAATCTGGCGCCTCTTCTGTTATACTATGCCCTATTGTTTCTTTGTTAGAGAAAGGTGGATTCGAGGAACAATGAAAAAGGTACTGGTTCTTGCGATGGCTATGATGCTGGCAGCGGCGAGTGTGTGCTCTGCGGCGACGACGTTGAAGCTGGGGACGACAGTCAACGAGCAGGACTCCTTCCAGGTGGCGGCGGAGAAGTTCAAGGCCCTGGTGGAGGAGCGCACCGGCGGCGCCTATGTGATTGAGATTTACCCCAACGGCAGTCTGGGCGGCGAGTCCGACATGCTGGACTCCATGACCATGGACATGCTGGACATGGGCATCATCACCTCAGGGCCCTTCGTGAACTTCGCCCCCATGATGGGTGTGCTGGATATGCCCTTCCTCTTCGCGAACAACGAGGAGGCGTACAAGGTCCTGGACGGTGAGATTGGCCAGGAGCTGCTTGGCACGCTGGAGGCCGCGGGGCTGAAGGGTCTGGCCTACGCCGAGCGTGGGTTCCGCAACGTGACGAACTCCGTACGCCCCGTCACCAACGCAGAGGACATCAAAGGTCTGAAGCTGCGCGTCATGGAAAACGAGGTCTACACTGCCACTTTCAAGGCGCTGGGAGTCAACGCCACGCCGATGCAGTGGGCCGATGCGCTGACCGCCATGCAGCAGAACACCATCGAGGGCGAAGAGAACCCCATCAACGTCATCTACTCCTACGGCCTGTGGGACTACGGCCAGAAGTACGTCACCCTGGACCGCCACAGCTATTCCACGGCCATCATCACCATGAGCCTGGAGGCATTCAAGCGGCTGGACGAGAAGACGCAGAAGATTTTTAAGGACGCGGCCCAGGAGGCAGCGGAGTACGAGCGCAAGTGGGTGGCCGACCAGGAGGCCGGACAGCTCAAGGCCATCAAGGAGCATGGGGTGAACGTCGTGGAGAACCCCGACGTGGACTCCTTCCGGAAGGCAGTTCAGGGCGTGTACAGCACTTACCCGCAGTACGCGGACACCATCGCGCGTATCCAGGCGCTGCTGGCGAAGTAAAGGGACTGACAGGATTTTATGAAATTTCTGTCGAAAATCAGCGATGTTCTTGACCGGCTCTGCGGCGTTTTCATTGTGGGAATGCTGGGGCTGATGGTAATCTTTACTGTGGCTCAGATCGTGTGCCGGACGTGGTTCACATCTCTCTCCTGGTCCGAGGAGGCTACGCGTTTTCTGCTGATATGGTCCACATTCCTGGGGGCGACCTGCGTTTATCGCCACAACGGGAACATCGCTATCACCCTTGTTCAGGGTTTTTTCCCTGAAGGGGCCCGGAGAGGACTGCGCACGGCCGTTCATGCCGTGTGCTTTGTCCTTTTTTGCCTGTTGTTCTACTATGGGATAATCTACTGCGGAAAGCAGGTGCGCACCGCGGCGGCGATTCCCATTCAAATGAAGTATATCTATATGTGTCTCCCTGTCAGCATGATTATTATGGCCCTCCATGCCGCTGTCATGCTGGCCGGAGTGTGGAAGGGAGAGGAGGATTAACGTGGCTGCGGCAATCCTGTTCTCCGTCTTCATCGCTCTGCTTCTGATGGGTGTCCCCGTGGCCTTTGCTATCGGCTCCGCGGCAGCGGCGACGATAGCCTCCGGCCTCGGGGGGGGGAAACTCCTGATGGTCGTTCAGCGCATGTTCGAGAGCTGCAACTCCTTCTCTCTCATCGCGGTGCCCTTCTTCATCCTCGCGGGGGATCTGCTCTCCAGGGGAAGGATATCGCGGCTCCTTGTGGAGTTCTGCGAGTCCATTCTGGGAATGATCCGGGGCGGTCTTTCCGTGGTGTCGGTGCTGGCGGGGATGTTCTTCGCGGCCATCTCTGGGTCCGGAGCGGCTACCACCGCGGCCGTAGGCGGGGCCCTGATTCCTGAACTCCGGACACGGGGCTACCGTGTAGACTCCTCGGCGGCCCTCATCGCGGCAGCGGGGACCATCGGCGTGGTCATTCCGCCCTCCGTTCCCATGGTGCTTTACGCCGTCATCGCGGAGGTCAGTGTCAACAGCCTGTTTAAGGCAGGCTTCATCCCCGGCTTCATCATGGGGGGCATTTTGATTGCCATCGCCTTGTATGAGGGATACCGACATCGCTACACCAAGGGAGACAGTTTCTCCCTGATGCGGGTGTTCCGCACCTTCCTGATTGCTCTTCCCGGCATCATGATGCCGCTGATTATCCTGGGGGGGATTTTTTCCGGCGTGTTCACGCCCTCTGAGGCAGCCGCCGTCGCGGTGGCCTATGCGGTGTTCGTCTCCGCTTTTATTTACCGCGACCTGACGTGGAAGAAACTCTTTGAGATTATGCTGGGCTCAGCACGGACCAGCTCGGTCATCATGATCATCATCGCCTGCTCCGGCCCCTTCGGCTGGTGCCTGGCCAACTGGAAAATACCGGAGACGCTGTCCGCCGCCGTCCTGTCCATATCCAACAACAAGTACATCATCATGTTGCTGATATCCATCATCATCCTGATTGCGGGCGTCTTTATGGAGACCTCGTCGGCGATCATCCTTTTGACGCCGGTGTTTCTGCCGCTGGTGCGGGCACTGGGCGTCTCCACCCTGCACTTCGGCGTGCTGTTTGTGGTGGGCATCGCCATCGGCATGATCACCCCGCCCGTGGCCATCAACCTGTTCGTCGCCTCCGGCATCACGGGACTCCCTCTTGAAAAGGTCTCCCGGGCGGTCGTGCCCTACCTTATCGGCCTGATTCTGGTTTTCCTGATGATCGTCTTCGTCCCGCTGTGCCTTCCGGGACTTTAAAATATTTCTTCAAGAAAGGGAGCCCGTTTTATGAAGCTGGCAAAACGTTACGGCAACCAGAAGCCCTCGGGCATGGTCCGCATCTTTCAGGCTATTGAAAAAATGACCGCAGAGGACAATCCCCCGCTGAATCTGAGCATCGGCGAGCCGGACTTCGTCACGGAGCCCGACATCGTGGACGCGGCGGCCAGATCAGCAAAGGAGGGGTTTACCCACTACCCTCCCCTGCCGGGTTTTTCCGACCTGCGGGAGGCGGTCTGCGCCTATTGGGAGCGCCATCACGGGCTGAAGGCCAACCCGGCGGAGGTCTATATTTCCGTCGGCGGGCTTCACGCGGCCTGGCTGATCCTTCAGGCGCTGCTCAACCCCGGCGACGAGGTGCTGCTCTTTGAGCCCTACTTCACCCCCTACGCCGACCAAATCAGAGGGAACGGCGGCGTCCCCGTGACGATACGTACCCGCGAGGAGAACGGTTTTGCCCCTACGCCCGAAGAACTGAGGGCAGCCGCCACGCCACGGACGCGCGGCATTCTGCTGAACTCCCCGGGCAACCCGTCGGGCCGTGTCCTGTCGAGAAAACAGATGGAGGAGATTGCGGCCTTCGCGCAAGCGCGGGACCTCTTTGTGCTGAGCGATGAGATCTACGAGTCGATGGTCTATGGCGGCAGCCACACCTGTTTCGCAGCGCTCCCCGGCATGAAGGAGCGGACGGTCCTCGTGGGCGGTGTCTCCAAGAGCCACTGCATGACAGGCTGGCGTCTGGGCTATGTCATCGCGCCGGTGAACCTGGTGCAGATGCTCTGCGTGAACTCGACGTTCCAGACCTACGGCGTCAACACACTGGCCCAGAAGGCAGCCTGCTACGCCCTGAACACGCAGGACACAAAGATCCGGGAGCGCAGCGCTGTCTTTGCTGCCCGCATGAGGGCCGTTGAGGAACGCCTCAACGCGATGAAGGGGATAAAGTGTCATCCGGCGGAGGGCGCTTTCTATCTCTTTCCAAACGTCAGCGGGACGGGACTCTCCAGCGAGGAGTTCACCTGGCGGCTGCTTCAGGAGGCCGGCGTGGCCGTGCTGCCCGGCAGCGCCTTCGGCGCGGCGGGGGAGGGGTACATCCGCATCGCCTGCACACAGTCTCAGGAGACGCTCATGGCGGCGATGGAAAAAATGGAATCGTTCACGCGGGCCCTGCTTTAATTTTGCCGGAAAAAGGCTATTGCAATAAGGGCAGTTATGGTAGAATAGTTTATACGGTGCAGAGCCGTAATCCCTAATTTATGAACTGGAGGTTGTTATTAGTGAAGAAGTTTGTATGCATGCTGCTCGCGCTGGCTTTGATTGTCGTGGGAGCAGCCGCCGCTTCAGCCGAGTGGAAGTTTGCACGTAAGGTCACCATCGTCTGCCCCTGGGGCGTCGGGGGCGGCGCGGACAGCACGATCCGTCCCATGGCCAACCTGCTGAAGGATATCCTCGGCCAGGAGGTTGAGGTCGCAAACGTCACCGGCGGGAACGGAGTCAATGGTGTTGAGTATGCCTACAAGCAGCCGGCCGACGGCTACACCTTCCTGCTGGGCACGCAGAGCCTGTTTATGCAGGATATGCAGGGCACCACGTCCATGAACTTCAAGGACGAGTTCGTCCCTGTGGCGCGTCTGGTCCATGCCATCAATATCATCGCCGGTTCCAAGGCCGCGATGACGAAGAAGGGCTACAGCGCCTTCTCCGGCCTGGTGAATTATGTGAAGGAGCATCCGTTTGAGGTCAGCGTCGGAATGCTGACGAGCACGGGCCTTGACGGCGCCTCCATGAATCAGGCGCTGGAAGGTCTGGATGTGCTCGATGTGTCCTACCCCTCCGGGAGCGAGATGAACTCCGCGCTGGTCGGCGGTCACATCGACATGATGATTACCGGTACGGATGAGATCGAGGGTCTTATCGCTGCCGGCGACATCGTTCCCCTGCTGGCCCTGTGTGAGAAGCGCATGAAGAAGTACCCGAACGTTGAGTGCTCTGTCGAGCTGGGCATCAACTCCGTGCTGGGTCCCGCACGCGGCATCTTCGCCAAGAAGGGTACGCCCAAAGAGGCTATCGACGCAATCGTAGCCGCTGTGGAGAAGGCCACCCACGACAAGACGTGGCAGGACTTCCTCATTCAGGGCTGCTATGACGAGCGCCCCGGTTTCGCGGGCCCCGAGGAGTACGCCAAGGACTGCGCAACCGATTACAAGGCTCTCAGCGATTACCTGAAGGCAGAGGGTGTCCTGAAGAAGGACTACTACAAATAAGTTTTCGTTGTGCTCTTATGGGGGCTCGTTGCGGCGGCCCCCATTTTCTTTATATTTAAGGAGGCTTATCCGTGTTCGAGCTAATTTGCAACGTACTCCTCTGGCTGGGGTTGCTCTACACGTACTGTTTCAACGTGCTGGAGGCCCCCGTACCTACCCGCGTGGCGCGCAACCCCTACAACCTCCAGCCCGACGTGTGGCCCAAGGTCATTATTATTCTGCTGCTGGTCTGCGTGGCGTTCAACATTGTCAAGATACTCCGCAGGAACAGGGGCAACCCCGACTTCTCCATCGGTGCCTTCTTTGGCGGCGTGGGAAGTTTCCTGAAGAGCAAGCTCTTCCTGGGAGTCGCCCTTGTGGTGGCCGCCAGCCTTATCCTTGAGCCTCTGGGCTACATGGCAACCTGCTTCCTGGTGCTTTTCCTCTATGGGCTGCTGCTGGGAAACCGTCGCGTTTTCCGGCTTGCCATCATGTCCGTGCTGCTCACGCTGATTCTTTATGTGGTATTCAGCGTCCTGCTTTCGGTGAACCTGCCGCGCGGAACGATTCCTCAGATGCGAGAGTTTGCCCTGAAGGTGGAACAGGTCGTCTCAGTCGTGAAGGGCAAGGTCATGCCTGGGTCCGCTCCGGCTGGAAATGGGTCTGAGAGCACGCTTCCGGCGGGCACGGAGAAGGATGAAACGTCAGGGGGTGCAAAGTAATGTCTACCTGGGAATTATTATCCAGCGGGTTTGGCGTCCTGGCCGACCCTTATACGTTCCTGATGGTGCTCTTCGCCATCATTGTGGGGACCATTTTCGGAGCGCTTCCCGGCGTCAGCGCCACCATGGCGGTGGCCCTTGGGCTCCCCTTCACCTACAGCATGAAGCCCATCCCGGCTATCGTGTTCCTTGTGGCAGTCTACTGCTCGTCCATCACGGGCGGCAGCATCACGGCTATCCTGTTTAAGATCCCCGGCGTGCCCTCCAGCGCCCCCACGACGTTTGACGGCTACCCCATGGCGCAGCGGGGCGAAGCGGGCAAGGCGCTGGGCATCGCCCTCGGCAGTTCCGCCATCGGCGGACTTGTGGCGGCCCTGTGCATGCTGCTCCTCTCCCCCCAGCTCACACAGGCAGCGCTGTCCTTCAGCGCGTCGGACATCTTCGCTATCACATTCATGGGCCTTTCCATCCTGACCTGTCTGGACTCCAAAAACATCCTCCGCACGGTCATCTCCGGACTGCTGGGCCTGCTTCTGGCCTGCATCGGAACAGACCCCATGTACGCCGTTCAGCGCATGACCTTCAACTCGCCGCAGCTTTTGGCGGGGCTTGAGATGATTCCCGTCCTGATCGGCGTCTTCGCCGTGACTGAGGTGCTGAAGCAGACGGGCAAGAGCAGCCGCCTGAACGCCGGTGAGGGCGTTGGCGGCGGCAGCGTCAGCACAAAAATGCCCACATTCAGCGAGTGGTGGGGCATCAAGTGGCTGCTGGCCCGCTGTTCTGTCATTGGTACGATCATCGGTATCCTGCCGGGCGCAGGCGCGACCATTGCCTCCTTCCTCTGCTACTCATCAGAGACGAAGATGTCAAAGCACCCGGAGAAGTTCGGAACAGGCATCATCGACGGCATCGCGGCGTCGGAAACGGCAAACAACGCGGCAACGGGCGGTGCGATGGTGCCGCTGCTGTCGCTGGGTATCCCCGGCGGAAACGCGGCGGCGGTTATGATGAGCGCCCTTGTGCTGAAGGGCGTGCAGCTTGGCCCATTGCTGCTGACGAACCAGCCGGAGTACCTGACGGCGACATTTGCCTCGATGGTCATCACGAATATCCTGATGGTATTTGTGGCTATCGGCATTGCAAAGGTATTTGCCAAGATACTGGCGGTGCCGTACTCGTACCTTGGGCCCCTCATCATCATGCTGGCAATCATCGGTTCCTACGCCACGAACATGAGCATTGCGGACGTTCAGATCATGGCCGTTGCGGGCATCATGGGGCTTATCTTCTCGGTATGCCACTTCAACAGCGCGGCGATGATTCTGGGCCTGGTGCTGGGCGTGATTTGCGAAGGAAACTTCAGCCGCGCCTACACTATCGCACGGGGCAACCTGGTGGGGATGTTTGCCCGCCCTGTGGCCGGCACGCTGATGGTGGTCAGCATCATCCTTTTGCTCTACCCCGTCATCTCCCCGCTGTTTAAGAAGAAAGCAGCATAGGGAACGACCTCAAAAAACAACGCGGCCTCCTGAGGAGGCCGCGTTGTTTTCAGAACAGGCGGATCAGCCCGCCGCGTCGGTCCGCTCTTGTGTCCCACAGCCTTCTCAGGTCCAGCCAAAGTCCCCTGCCATAGGTAACAGCCTTCACGAGCAGCCCCTCCGGCGTCTTTTCATACCCCGCCAGATTGAACCAATGCCACTCAAGGTCCTCAAGGGAGGGGTCCCAGTGGCGCAGCATCAGATAGGGAATGGGCAGCCCCGCGTCAAGTTGAGCAAGGATAATTGCTTCCGCCGTCTCATACGGCACCATCCCGGACAGCCCCTCCGCCCGCAGGCCGACAAACCCCACGCCGCGCCAGTAGTCCGCCAGGCCGGAAAGGTAAGTCTCAAGGAAATCGATACCGTGAGAGCGCGGGGCAAGATAGGGTTTCATAATCTGCGTAAAACGGATGAAGTCCTCCTTGTTGAGACTCTCCAGGCCGAAGGGGTAGAGAGCGGGGAATTTCTCCCAAACGGCAAGATAGAGACACAGGTCGCACGCCGTCACCGCTGCGCACCCCCCACGGTTCATGTCCCATTCCGGAAGCCAGTCCTGGTTGCCTCCCATTTCGTTCCCGATACGGATATAATCCAGCTCCTGCCTGTTCAATTCTTCCTGCACCGCCGCCGCCCCCTTCAGTTTTATATTGTAACTCTTTCTCATGGTACACTGAATAAGGAGGGGGTGGAGATGACGGAATACCTGAACAGAAGAACTCGCCGTGCCTTTACTCTGCTGGAACTTCTGGTTGTTCTGGCTGTCCTTGGGGTGCTGGGAATGGCAGGAGGCCTGGGCGTGAGCGCGCTGGCCCGACAGACGGCCAGGCGGGAGGCGGAACGCGCCATGCACTGGCTGTACGGTGTCCTTTTGAGGGCAGACCGGACGGGAAGGAAGTTCTCCCTGCGTGTTCAGGAGGGAAAGGCTCTTATCGTGGACTGGGAGGACTCGTCGGAGCGGCTGGAGGCCACCAGGGGATGTTCCTTTGAACGCCGGGACAGCATCTCAGGAATAGAAGAGGCTTTCGTGACCTACTCCCCCGTGTGGGGGACCTTCACCCCCGCCCTGACGGTTCAGGTCCGGGGGGCTGGAGGGGACCTCTTCTTCCTTATTATTTCAGGGCAGGGAAAATTGCGCGTTTCTCCCTCCCCGTGGCAGAATGAGGAAGAGACCAAGGGTATAATTATCTGAGAAATTCAGGTTTCACTGCGTCCCTTCGGCCGTCCTGGAAACGCTGTGAGGGAGAGTATGGGGAAGTAGGGGGTTTGGGATGAGCACTAAAAAAAGTGGGAGCGGCCGCGCCCTCCTTCGGTTGTGGAGGCTGATACTGAAGGACTTTCCCCTGATGCTGCCGGCGTCTGTCTTTCTCATCCTGTTCTGCGCGGCGATTGGGGCGGTCCCCTCCGTTTTCATTCATAAAATCATCGCGCTCATTGAATCGGGCGGGGATTGGAGCCCGGTGAGCGGGCAGCTCACCGGGCTTTTGGCATGGCTGGCATTCTTTTACGTCCTGTCGCTGGCGGGGGCGTTTCTGTCGGGCCAGATGGGAGCGTTCATCACCCAGGGAACTCTGATGAATCTGCGGCGGCGGATGTTTGACCGGATGCAGGACCTTCCCCTTAGTTATTTTGACGCGGAAAGCCACGGCGACATCATGAGCCGCTACACCAACGACGTCGATGCGCTGCGCCAGATGATCTCCCAGGGCATCCCCCAGCTTTTGACCGCGGGCATGACGGTGTTCGCCATCCTTTCCATCATGCTGTACTACTGCGCGTGGCTGACGCTGGTCACAGGCGTGGGGGTCCTTGCTATGCTGGCCGTGACGCGGCGCGAGGGCGGCCGCTCTGCCCGGGGCTTCCGCGCCCAGCAGAGGGACACGGGCGCTCTGGAGGGCTTTGCCGAGGAGATGATGAACGGCCAGAGGGTCGTTAAGGTCTTCTGCCGCGAGGAAGAGAGCATCGCAGCGTTTGAAAAGCTGAACGCCGCGCTTTTTGCGGAGTCGGAAAAGGCCAACCGGCGCGCCAACACCCTTGGCCCCATCCTCAACAACATCGGCAATATCCTCTATGTGGTGACGGCCCTGACCGGCGGATTGCTCATCCTTGCGCGCGTGCCCAACCTCAGCCTCTCCGGTCTGCCGCTCTCCGTCAGCGTTGTGGTGCCATTCCTGAACATGACCAAGCAGTTCGCCGGCAGCGTCAATCAAGTCTCCATGCAGCTCAACGCCCTCATCTCCGGCATGGCCGGGACGGGGCGTATCTTTGCGCTCATCGACGAATTACCCGAGGCGGACGAAGGAACGGCGGCGCTGGCCGGAATAAAAGGCGAAGTTCGTTTTGAACATGTGACCTTTGGCTACACCCCCGTCAAGCCCGTGCTGCATGACATCACGCTGGCCGTCCAGCCGGGGCAGAAGGCAGCCCTCGTGGGAGCGACGGGCGCGGGCAAGACGACAATCGCAAACCTGCTCAACCGCTTTTATGATGTTCAGGAGGGGCGTATCCTCTGCGACGGGGCCGATATCCGCACGGTCGGGAAGCCGTCGCTGCGGCGCAGCTTAGGCGTTGTGCTTCAGGAGCCCCGGCTGTTCACGGGAACGGTGATGGAAAATATCCGCTATGGCCGTCTTGATGCGACGGACGCGGAGTGCCGGGCAGCAGCGGAGCTTGCGGGGGCAGCGGATTTCATCACGCGGCTGCCTCAGGGATATGACACTCCCCTCTCCGGCAACGGGGCAAACCTCAGCCAGGGGCAGCGTCAGCTTCTTGCCATCGCGCGCGTCGCCGTGGCCAACCCTCCTCTGATGATTCTGGATGAAGCCACCTCCTCCATCGACACGCGCACAGAGGCTGTCGTCCAGCGCGGCATGGACGCCCTGATGAAGGGCAGGACGGTCTTTGTCATCGCGCACCGGCTCTCCACGGTCCGGAACGCGGACATCATTCTGGTGATGGACCGCGGCCGCATCATCGAGCGCGGCACCCACGAGGAGCTCCTTGCCCGGAAGGGGCAGTATTACCGCCTTTACACCGGGGCCTTTGAACTGGAGTAGGACCTCAGGGGACATCCTCACGCGGGCAGGGAGCGGACGCAGAAAACCCGCACGGACCGGGGAAATCCAGTCCGTGCGGGTTGTTTTTTTTCGTTTGGGGGTAACGGACCGCTACCGCTTCACGCGGGCGCCGGCACCGCCCATGATGGCCTCAACCTCGTTGACGCTGGCCATGGAGGTGTCGCCCGGCGTCGTCATAGCAAGAGCGCCGTGAGCCGCGCCGTAGTTCACGGCCTTCTCCGGGTCGCCCGTGGTCATCAGCCCGTAGACCAGGCCCGACGCGAAGGAATCTCCGCCGCCGACGCGGTCCATAATCTCCAGACCGTCGTAGGCCCTGGACATATAGCTGTTGCCGTCCGCCCAGCAGATGGCCTTCCAGTCGTTGACCGTCGCCGTCCGCACGGTACGCAGCGTCGTCGCCACGGCCTTGAAGTTCGGGTACGCCTTCGCCGCTTCGCCAATCATCTTCTTGTAGCCGTCAAGGTTCAGCTCCTTGAGGTTTGCGTCGTTGCCCTCAATCTGGAAGCCCAGGCAAGCCGTGAAGTCCTCCTCGTTGCCGATCATTACGTCAACGTACTTCGCAACTTCCTTGTTGACCTCCTGAGCCTTGGCCTGACCGCCGATGGCGCTCCACATGGAGGGCCGGTAGTTCAGGTCGTAGGAGACGACAGTACCATACTTCTTTGCCGCCTTGCACGCGGCAATGACCGTTTCGCACGCCTGCTCGGACAGCGCGGCGTAAATGCCGCCGGTGTGCAGCCAGCGCACGCCCAGTTTGCCAAAGATATTGTCAAAGTCAAAATCCTTCGGCGTCGCCTGGGAGATGGCGGTGTTCGCCCGGTCGGAGCAGCCCACAGCTCCACGGATGCCAAAACCGCGCTCCGTGAAGTTAATGCCGTTGCGGCAGATGCGGCCAATGCCATCGGTCTTTTTCCAGTAGATCAAATCCGTGCTGACGCCGCCCTGCTCGATGAAGTCCTTCATCAGACGGCCTACCTCGTTGTCCGCAAAAGCAGTGATGACTGCCGTCTTCATACCGAAACACTTGTGCAGCCCGCGGATGACGTTATACTCGCCGCCGCCCTCCCACGCGCGGAAGGTCCGCGCCGTGCGGATCCTCCCCTCGCCGGGATCCAGTCTCAGCATAATCTCTCCAAGGCTCACCGCGTCAAATTTGCATTCATCCGCCGGTCTGAGTTTCAGCTCCATCGCAATTACCTCCTGATTATCAAAATATTACAATGCCCAGGCCCCCTGAGGAACCTGGGCAGCTTTCTCAAAAAACTTAGCCCTTCATGACATCGAGCGCGCCATTCCACATATCGCGGCCCGTGGTGACGACAGAGAGGTTCGCCTCGTAGGCGCGGCTGGCCACCAGCATATCCGTCATCTCACGCACAAGGTTGACGTTGGGGTAGGCCACATAGCCCTCTTCGTTGGCGTCGGGGTGGTCAGGCTGATAGGTCATGCGCGGGGCGGTCTGGTCCTCCGCGATGGCCGTGACACGCACGCCGCCAATATCCCGGTAGCCGCCGAGTGTCTTGTCCAGCATCTCTGCGAAGACGGGCACGCGCCGCTTGTAGGGACCGCCGTCCAGCGTGCGGGTGGTGTTGATGTTCGCCAGGTTTGAGGAGATCGTGTCCATCCACAGACGATGGGCCGTCAGCGAGCTGCCCGCGACCTCCATGCTCTCAAAAATCCGCATTCGTGTTTCCCCCCTCAGATCAGCGTCCCGCGATGACCGACTTGAGCATAGAGAGCTTGCTGCCCGCAACGCGCATAAAAGCAGTGTACATCATGCGCGTCTCCGAAAGCACAGCCATCTCCCGCTCCGGGTCGACGTTGTTCAGGTCCAGACGGTAACGCTCGTCCTGAATCTTTATCTCAGCCGCCTCGACGTCCGCCATGCGCAGAGGATGCGATGGGATATGCGCCGCATCCGTCACGGTCATGTGGAGCTTCTTGTCCCGCTCCATCACCTCGCGCATCTGGTCTTCAAAAGAGACGTTGCGCCGGGCATAGCCCGGGGTGTTGGCGTTGGCAATATTACGCGTAACGGCCTTGAACCGCTGCGCCAGACACTCAGTTTCCTTCTCAATAACGCTCCAGGTGTAATCTCCCAGCACTGGCCTCACCTCTTCCGGTCCATTATAACACTACGCCCCGCCGGACGTTAATAAGAAATACGCTCCGAGGAGGCGACGCCCAGCTCCTCGACGAACAACGGACTGAGCACCTTGATGTACGTTCCCTTCATCCCCAGGCTGCGGCTCTCGATGAGCCCCGCGCTCTCCAGTTTGCGAAGGGCGTTGACGATAACGCTGCGCGTCACCCCCACCCGGTCCGCCACCTTGCTGGCAATGGCGATGCCCTCAAGGCCCTTTAGCTCGGCTATGATGTGTTTCATGGACTCCACCTCGGAGTAGGACAGGGCACGCATGGCCATCTGCACCGCCAGGCGGTCGCGGGACCGCTCCTCAATCGTACGGCCGCGCTCGTTCAGCATCTCAATTCCCACGAGGTTCCCCAGATATTCGGCCAGCAGCACGTCGCGGAGCAGGAAGGGCGCGTGGAAGCGCACCAAAAGCACCGTTCCCAGCCGCTCGGCCGCCGCCCCAATGATAGGCACGTACATCAGGTGCTTCTCCGGGCGCTCACCGGAGTAATCATCGTCGAACAGGAAGGCATCCTCATCGTGTATTTCGGAGTCGCGGCAGCGGTTCATCCTCATGACAAACTCGTCGGGCATCACGCCGTTGCTGATGCTGGCCGACAGTGCCTTGGAGTCATACTCGGGCAGCCAGTTATACCCAAGCACGCAGCCGTTCCTGTCCACTATGTAGATGTTGGCCGTCGAGAACTCCGAAAGAAGTCTCGCCAGCCGGACATAGTTCAGCGGCTCACCCTCGTTCCGGCTCTGCACTGCTCTGGCAACCTGGCGGGTCTTCGCCAGAAGGTCTCTCAGCGCTTCCGTCACCTCCGGACAGGTCTCCACCACCGTCCGCTGTCCTTTCCCTTCCATGCGCGCGTCTTTCCCGTTCTCCATCTGTTTTCTCCTTATCTGTTTTCTCCTTTAATATGACCTTCTCTACTGCCTACAGCAGATAACGCCGTATATCCCTGTTCTCGACAAGAGGACTCAGCCGCTCCTGGACGAGCTCAGGAGTGATTTCGATCTTCCCCGCCTCCTTGTCACACACGGAGAAGCTGATCTCCTCCAAAAGCTGCTCCATCATCGTATGCAGCCGCCGCGCCCCGATGTCCTCCATCTCAGAATTCATCTTGTGGGCCAGTTTGGCAATCTCCCCCGTAGCCTCCTCCGTGAAGCAGAGCTCCGCCCCTTCCGTGGAAATCAGGGCTTCGTACTGCCGGATGAGACTGTTCTCCGGCTCCGTCAGGATTTGCTGAAGGCTCTCCCAGCTCAGCGGCTCCAGCTCCACCCTGATGGGGAAGCGGCCCTGGAGCTCCGGGATGAGGTCGGAGGGCTTGACTCCACTGAAGGCCCCCGCCGCAATAAAGAGGATGTGATCCGTCTTGACGGGGCCGTAGCGTGTCTGCACAACGGAGCCCTCAACGATGGGCAGCAGGTCTCGCTGCACGCCCTCGCGGCTCACGTCGGGCCCGCTGGAGGTCCCACCACGTACCACCACCTTGTCCAGCTCGTCCAAAAAGACGATGCCATCCTCCTGCACCGTGTCCACCGCTTCGCGGGCCATGGCCTCGGTGTCGATGAGCTTCTCGGCCTCCTCAGACTGAAGGAGGCGCAGAGCCTCCTGGACCTTCATGCGGCGTTTTCGCATCCGTTTGGGAAGGACGCCGTTCAATATCTCGCCAAGGTTGATGCCTGTCGAATCCATGCCCGCAGCCCCAAAGACGGGGATGGCCATCACGTTGTCCGAAATCTCGATATCCACCTCGCGGTCGTCCAGCCGCCCCTCCCGGAGCATGGACAGAAGGCGTGCCCGTGTGCCGCTGCCTGCGCTCTCCCGGGTATTCTCCGGGACCTGCGGTTTCCGGGGCGCAGCGTCCATATTCTCGTTTCCGCCGTCCTCTTCGGACTCCTCCTCCGCGCCGCCGAAGGCCCCCATAAAACCCGACATGGAGAAACTGTGTTCCCGCTCCGGCCTCGGCAGCAGGGCATCCAGAAGACGCTGTTCCGCCCGCTCAAGCGCCGGGCCCTGAACCGTCTCCAGCATCCTCTTGCGGACCATCGACACGGCAAACTCCGTCAGATCGCGGATGATGGACTCCACATCCCGCCCCACATAGCCGACCTCCGTGAACTTCGTCGCCTCCACCTTGATGAAGGGGGCACTGGACAGGGTGGCGAGGCGGCGGGCAATCTCCGTCTTGCCCACGCCGGTGGGCCCCACCATCAGGATGTTCTTGGGCATGATCTCATTGGCCAGTTCCGGGGGGAGGGCGCGGCGGCGAAGCCGGTTGCGCATCGCCACAGCCACGGCGCGCTTGGCCTTCTCCTGCCCGATGACGTAACGGTTCAGATATTCAATAATCATGGAGGGCGTCAGGGGGGAATCCACCCTCCGGATTTCGCTCGTCTCGCTCATTCTCCCAGTACCTCCAGCGTCACCTTGTCGTCTGTGTAGATGCAGATCTCCGAGGCCAGCTCAATGGCCCGACGCGCAATCTTCTCCGGGGGCCAGTCCGTCGCCTCACGCAGGGCCCGCCCTGCGGCCAGCGCGTAACCGGAGCCCGAACCGATAGAGGCCACGTCGCCCTCCGGCTCCAGGATGTCCCCAGCGCCGCTCAAAAGCAGGGTCATCCCCCTGTCCGCGGCCAGCATCATGGCCTCCAGCCGGCGCAGCGCCTTGTCCATGCGCCACTCCCGAACTAACTTCACGGCCCCCTTCATCAGATCGCCCTTCTCCTGCTCCAGGCAGTTCTCAAAACGCTCCAAAAGCGTCATGGCGTCGGCCGTGCTGCCGGCAAAGCCCGTCAGGACCTTACCCCCCAACAGAGGACGCACCTTCCGCGCCCCCGATTTGACAATCTGGCTCCCCAGCGTGACCTGGCCGTCACCGGCCATGGCCACCCGTGCGCCGGAGCGGACGCACACGATGGTCGTCCCATGAAATGTCATGGGA
>JAIKZX010000184.1 GCA_024681935.1 Fretibacterium sp. | reverse complement strand
TCAGCCCGCGGAGGCCCGCCGCTTTTGTGTTAAACTGAGCGGGGTGAGGGTGAAATGACCAAAACGCTTTCTTTTGAGGGCCGCGCCCCCAGGCAGGGGCCCGGCGTGGAGGAGCTGGAGGCCGCCCATCGGGAGCGGCTTCTGAACTTTTCAGAACAGCTCGCGGCCTGTGTCACGGTGCGGCTGACCGGCACCCGCGACGCGGGGGAGCTCTATGAGCAGCACATCCGGGACTGTCTGGAGTCCGTGCCGCTCCTGCCGCCGGACCCCGGGCGGGCCATTGACGTCGGCAGCGGAGGCGGGCTCCCCGGCCTGGTCTGGGCCATCTGCCGGCCGGACATGGAGGTTGTTCTGCTGGACAGCGTCGGCAAGAAGGCCCGCGCCGTCCAGGCCATCGCGGAGGCTCTGGGGCTCTCCAACGTACAGGTGCTTTGCGCCCGCAGCGAGGACATCGCCCGCTCAGAGCGGGAGAGCTTTGACCTCGCCTGCGCCCGGGCCGTTGCCAGCGCCGGGATCACGGCGGAGCTGCTCTCCCCTCTCGTGAGGGTGGGGGGCTTTCTGCTGACCTTTAAGGGAGCCAGGCTCGCTGAGGAGCTGGCGGAGGTGGAAAAGGCCGCGTCCTGGGGCCAGCTGGGGCTCCTCTCCCCTCTCGCGCTGCCCTATGGGGGCGGGGACTCCTCGCGCGCGCTGGTTCTGTGGGAGAAGTCCGCCCGCTGCCCCCGCGCCTACCCCCGGCCGGCGGGCATGGCCTCGACGAAGGGCTGGTGGCTCTCCCGAAGGGCGGGCTGAGGCCCTCAAATTCCCCGGCGGCGAGAGCGGCCGGAGAGCGGAATCAGGGGTTTACCCCCGCAGAACAGGGGCGTTTTGAGGTCCCCGCAGGCTGCGGGAGATTATCCGGATACCTGTCCGGACACTTAAAGGAGCGGTTTTGATATGAAGAAATTTTCACTAGCGCTGCTGCTGGCTGTGTTCACGCTTGGAATGGCCCTGACGGCCTCCGCCGCCACTCAGAATTTTGATCTTTACAACATGACGGGCAAGATCATGATTTCCCTGTATATCGGCCCGTCGGGCGGCAACAGCTGGCGTTCTGAGGACGAGCTGGGCGAATTCGCCCTGGCCCACGGGGCCGCGGTCGCGATTGAGTTCGAGCCGTGGGACGTCGCGCGCTACTGGGACATCTTCGTCGAGTTCGACGACGGCAGCGCGCTGGAGTATGACCATTTCGACCTGTTCTCCATCTCAAAGATCACGCTGAAGAAGGGCGGCGTGGCCGTGTGTGAATGAAGCCTGTCTTTTCCGTCCCCGCGGCTCCGGCGGCGGGGATTTTTTTTGGCCCGGCCCGCAGAAGGGGGTTTTGCCGGAAACGCGGGGTCAGGAATCCCCCTGAGCCCGGATCAGATACTCCTTCACGGCGTTTTTCGCCACAGGGTAGCGGCCCGTGATCTCCAGGACAGTCTCCTTCACTGTCCTGCCGGCCTCCCGCAGGGCGTCCGCCTCAGCGCGCCATTCCTCCTCAGAGGCGGCGGCCGCCGCCTCAGGGGAGTAGCCCTCCACCACCAGGACCATCTCCCCCTTCAGCCCCGCCTCAAGGCGCGCCACAAGCTCCGACAGCGGCCCGCGCAGGGCCTCCTGATACACCTTGGATATCTCCCGCACGAGGGCCGCGCTCCGGTCGCCCATAACCTCCCGCATCTCCGCCATCTGACGCGCCGCCTTGTGGGGCGAGACATAAAAACACAGCGTCCAGGGCAGCGGGACCAGGGACTGAAACAGCTTGACACGTTCCCCCGGCTTTTCCGGGGGGAAGCCGAAGAACAGGAACGGGTGGGGCGTGAGGCCGGAGAGCAGCAGGGCCGGCAGCACGGCGGAGGGGCCCGGCAGGGCGTCCACCTCCAGCCCCTCGTCCAGCGCGCGCCGCAGAAGGATCCAGCCGGGATCGGAGATGCCCGGTGTCCCCGCGTCGCTGATGACGGCAACGCGCTTCCCCTCCCTCAGCGCCTCCAGAAGGCGGGGCAGGCAGCGGTTCTCGTTGTGCAGATGAAAGGGCACCAGCGGGGCCGAAATGCCGTAGTGCTTCAGCAGAACGGACGACGTGCGGGTGTCCTCGCAGGCGATCAGGTCCGCCCCGCGCAGAATGCGCAGAGCCCGCAGGGTGATGTCCTCAAGGTTGCCGATGGGAGTCGGGATGAGTGTCAGGGGCATGGGTTTCTCCTCCTCTCTAAAGCCCCTCCGGCTCATAGGCCCGGAGGAGGTCCGGTGTGTACTCCCCGTTCCCGTCCGTCACGAAAAGAGGAGGCTCGACGGTCAGGCCCTCCCCCCCGGCCTTCACACACTCAATGAGGAAAAGGTTGGAGGGGCTTTCCCGGCGCGGGTACACAAGACGCAGACGCTTGGGAACCAGCCGGCAGGCCAGCAGAAAGCTCATGAAGGGGGCCAGGCGGTCCGTGCGGAAGACGGCAAAAAGCCGGCCGTGGTCCTTCAGCAGACGCGACGCGGCCGCGGCGATGTCCCCCAGGTCGCAGCAGACCTCCCCCCGGGTGCCCCCATGGCGGGCGATGGAGCGCGAAGGGATGGGGCTGACCCGCCCGCGGGGCTCCTGTTCATGGCCCAGAGCCTCGTAAGGAGGATTGACCGCCACCCCATCGAAGGACTGCGCCGGGAGGAGCGACGGATCCCGCAGGTCACCGCAGAGAAAATCCACCCGGTCCTCAAGGCTGTTCTCCGCGCGGTTGCGCTCCGCCAGGCGGACCAGCCCGGGCTGGATCTCCACCCCGACGATGGAGAAGGGGGCAGGGAACCGCAGCGCCAGCATCAGGGAGACGGCCCCCGTCGCCGCCCCCAGTTCCACAAAGCGGTGCCGCCGCGCCCGGGAACGAACCCACGCGGCCAGCAGCACGGTATCCATGCTGACCCTCGGGCCGTTCCGGGGCTGCCACAGCTTCAGCCGCCCATAAAGGATATCATCATGCGTCGCTCCGTCCATCGTTTCCAGCTCTCCTCCCCGAAGATATAGCATACCATACCGCCAGGGGCCGACGCGAGACTCTCCTATTCGCGCAAAATCGGGTATGATATAGCGGTAAGGCGGCGCGGCCCGGATTCCTCAGAGCGGCAGCGCCATAGTATAAACTATTGGGAGGGCAAAGAAAATGTTTGTAAACGCGAAGGAAATGCTGGTGAAGGCGAAGGCCGGGCATTACGCCGTCGGGCACTTCAACATCAACAACCTTGAGTGGACGAAGTGCGTCCTGCAGACGGCTCAGGAGCTGAACGCCCCCGTTATCCTCGGGGTCTCCGAGGGCGCGGGGAAGTACATGGGCGGCTTTGGAACGGTGGCAGCCATGGTCCGGGCCATGGACAGCGAGCTGGGGATCAAGGTTCCCGTGGCGCTCCATCTGGACCACGGCACCTACGAGGGCGCGTACAAGTGCATCAAGGCCGGGTTCTCGTCCATCATGTTCGATGGCTCCCACTACCCCATCGCGGAGAACCTGGAAAAGACGAAGGAGCTGACCCACGTGGCCCACGCGCTGGGCCTGTCCATTGAGGCAGAGGTCGGGGCCATCGGCGGCGAGGAGGACGGCGTCATCGGCATGGGCGAGTGCGCCGACCCGGAGGAGTGCAAGGTCATCGCCGACCTGGGCGTCGATATGCTGGCGGCGGGCATCGGCAACATTCACGGCAAGTACCCCGCCAACTGGAAGGGACTTTCCTTCGAGACGCTGGCCGAGGTCCAGAAGAAGACCGGGGAAATGCCCCTGGTTCTGCACGGCGGAAGCGGCATCCCCGAGGACATGATCAAAAAAGCCATCAGCCTCGGCGTGTCGAAGATCAACGTCAACACGGAGTGCCAGCTTGCCTTCGCGGAGGCCACCCGCAAGTACATCGAGGCAGGCAAGGACCGGGAAGGCAAGGGCTTTGACCCCCGCAAGCTCCTCGCACCCGGCGCGGACGCCATCAAGGCGACGGTGAAGGCGAAGATGGAGCTCTTCGGCTCCGTGGGGAAGGCTTAACCGGAAGGGAAATCAAAAACAGCGGGGAGTCCCTTCGGGGATTCTCCGCTTTGTTTTGTCCGCCTCATGGCGCGCCCGGGGCGATTGCCGAGACATTCTGCAGGGACACGGTATACCGTTTTCCCAGCACCGCAAAGACAAACTGGGAGCGGTTCGTGCTGCTGCTTTCGGAGCGAATCATCAATTGGACAATCCGACCTTTGACATCGAAGGAACGCAAGGTGTTCTTCAAAACCTGCAAGTCCATGCTGCATCTGGGTTCAGAGTGCCGCTGCCTGCCCTGCGATGCGTTGAATGCCCATGTGTCGTTGGTTTTCATCCGCTGCATGCTGCCCTCCCTGCAGATAGGAAAGCACCACTAAACCGGTTGTTGTTCGTTATGCTGATAAATATCTGGAAGGTGATGTGAATTAATGAGTAACCGGTTAACGCTTGGAATAACAAAGATAGGGGACCTGCTCTTAAGGAACAGAGTCACGACTACAGACAGTGGTGGTCCTTTGGAAGGAATCAGACTGACAATACCGGAATATCAGCGCCCGTATAAGTGGACTGCAAAAAATGCGAATCAGCTTCTTGATGATATAGAGGAAGCGATGAATGCCAACAGGGAAGTTTATCGCGTTGGCACGCTTATTCTGCATCTGGATAAGGAGGGCAGATATAACATAGTTGATGGACAGCAGAGGACAATTACATTTTCTCTGTTATTGAACTGCCTTGATCAAAAGCCTGATTTTTTGAAGCAGCCGGTGTCCAAGAACCAATATAATCTTCATAATGTGATGAATAATCACAGGGCCCTGGGACGAAGGATCACAAAGCTTTTCGTCGAAGAAAAAGACAAGAGGGATCTGACAGAATACATTAACGAGCACTGCGAGTTGATCGTGGTTATAACAGATGATCTGTCCGAAGCATTTCAGTTCTTTGACTCTCAGAATGCCAGAGGAAAGAATCTTTATCCTCATGATCTTCTCAAGGCATATCATTTGCGTGAAATGAACAGCATTGATGTTACGGAGACTGAGCGCATTGTTAAAATGTGGGAGGAATCAGATCAGAAGGCTCTTGCTATACTGTTCAACGAATACTTGTACCGGTTAAAAGAGTGGGTTAGAGGGAATCGTTCCGGGGAGCTTACAGAGCACAACATAGATCTTTTTAAAGGCGTGACTTCGAAGGACAATCATCCCTATGCGCAGTATTATAAGGGAGCT
>JAIKZX010000159.1 GCA_024681935.1 Fretibacterium sp. | reverse complement strand
ATCAGCACAAAGGATATCTCCAGCATGGAGACCAGCCCGCCGCCGTGGAAAAGCACGCGGATCTCCCCCGGAACGTGATAGCCTGCCAGGGCACAGGAAAGCGCCGGCCAAACGTCCATTCCCTGCGCAAAAACCGTGCAGAAAAGGGCGCAGAGAATGCTGGCCAGAAACGCGGTGAACACATTCACCCCCATCAGGGGCAGAAGAAGCATGATGAGCGCGGGCAGACCCGCCCACAGACTCAGGTTGAACTCCGTCTCCATCGCCGCCAGCACCGCGCTGTCCACCCTGTGCATGGGATTTTCCAGTGAAAGGAAGAGATAGACCCCCAGCGAGAGCAGGAAGGGCAGCAGGGCCGTCCGCATCATCAGACGGATGTTGGAGTAAAGGTCCGTTTCTGTCAATGCCGCCACGAGGTGCGCGCAGGAGGACGCCGGGGAACATCGGTCCCCAAAGTAAATGCCGGATATGACGGCCCCCGCCGTGACAATCCCGTCAACGCCGCCGCCGCGCGCCAGGGCCATCAGGGTCACCCCCAGCGTCCCCGCCGTGCCAAATGAGGGCCCAATGGCGTAGGACAGCACGCTGGAGAGCAGAAAGGCCGCCAGAATAAAGAAATTGGGCGCGATGAGCCTCAGGCCCCACGCCGTCAGAAAGGCAAAGGTTCCGGCTGAGCGCCACAGCCCGGTCAGGACCCCGATGACCAGCATGACCCGGACGACGATGAGGGACTTTCGGGCGCCCGCCGCCGACATGCGCAGAAGGGTTCCCAAGGGAAAGCCCCGGCGAAGCCCGGCACAGAGAAACGCAAGGAACCCGGCAAGCATTGCCCAGCTCATGGACAGACCCAGGGCAAGCACAAAAATCATCGATGCGGCAAAGACGAGAAAAGCCAGCACAGGCACCCGGAAATCCCCCCTTTATTTTCTATGGGGGAAAGAATATCATTACAATGGGATTTTGTAAAATGGAGTGGAGGGAAGGACATGAGAGGATACTGCAGAACCGTCCTGTTCTTTGCGCTGCTGGAGTTCGCGGCGCGGGGCACTGCCGTTTTCTGCCTGGGGGCAGAGCTCAGCGCCAACCCCGGTGTGGCGTTTGGCCTGCTGAAGGGGTGCCCGGCTCTGAGCTGCGCGCTTTCAGCCCTGTCCCTGACTGTCCTCATCCAGGCTTTCCGGCGTTTCCGCTGGCCGGGACTGGCGGTCATGGCAGGGGGGGCGGCGGCGAACCTCATAGACCGCCTGATGTGGGGCGCAGTGAGGGATTGGATTCCCCTGCCCCTCTCGGAGCCTTTCATAGAGGGCGGGCTGCGCTTCAACCTTGCGGACGTGGAGATCACCCTGGGCGCGGCCCTTGTGCTGTGGCAGGTTTTCTTTTTAGATAAAAAAGGGGGAGGGGACAGCCCCTCCCCCGGTGATAAGCCTGAGCTTCAGTCAGATGCCCCGCGGCTTGACGTTGATTCCCCGTTCCTCGTCCGTGCCGGGAATGAGGGAGTCGCAGACAGCGGCACAGAGGCCGGCCACGGCCATGGGGGTCTTCAGGACGGCCCAGGCCATCCCGCCCAGCGTCTGGACGAAGGTGGAATACTCCGCGCTCATGAAGAGCTCCCTGTTCTGCTCCACCCAGCCGGGCAGGCCCAGAGCCATGAGGAAGGCGAACCCGATGATGAGAATGTTGCGCTGGCTGCTCATATCCGCCCGCATCAAAACCTGGATGCCCATGGCGCCGATGGTGCCGAACAGGGCGATGTAAGCGCCGCCGATGATGGGAGAGGGCATGGTGGCGATGAGCGCCCCCAGCTTGCCCACAAAGCTCATGAGGATCAGCAGGATGGCTCCGGTGCGGACCACCCAGCGTGAAGCCACGCCGGTCAGCCCGATGAGCCCGATGTTCTCCGTGTAGGAGGTGGTGCCCACGGAGCCGAATACGCCGGACAGCGCGCAGCACACGCCCTCCGCGCCGATGCCCCGGCTGATGGTGGCGGCGTCGGGGTCGTCAATGCCGGAGGCGTAGGACACCGAGTGGTAGTCCCCGATAGACTCGATCATTACGGCAAAGAACCCGGCCAGCAGGGATACGATGGCCATCATTCCGAACTTTGGAGCGCCCCAGGGCATGACGACGTTTCTCACGTCCCTTAACCACGGAGCCTCGCTCACCTTGGCGAGGTTGATGTAAGCGGGATGCCCCGGCGCGAAGATCCCCTTCATGGAAAGGGTCAGGCAAACCAGGTAGGTCAAGATGATAGCCAGCAGGATAGCGAAGATGTTGACGTATTTGTTCCGGATGACAAGGCTGAACATGAAGATGAGGATGACCACCGCCAGCGACGCCGGCCAGTAGTTTGCCGCGTTGCCCTGCACGGCCGTTCCCGCCAGAGAGAAGCCGATGGCCATGATGACAGGGCCAATCACAACGGGGGTGATGACCCGCCGGATGATTCCCACAATGCGGCTGTACCCGATGAGCGCCAGAATGATCCCTCCCACGATGAGCCCTCCACCGAGGTACTGCATCACGACCTCAGGGTTCGTCACCACGTTCTGCCCGTTCACGACGGCCACCGTGCCGTATATTCCAATGACGGTGGTGAAGGAGGGGATGAAGCTGAAGCTGGAGCCCTGAACGATGGGAAGGCCCGAGCCGAGTTTTGGGTGAGTCTGAATGAGGGTTGCGACACCCATCCCAAAATAAACGCAGGAGATGAGCGACGCTATTTGAAGCGGACTCATCCCCATCGCAGGTCCCAGAAGAAGCGGCACGAGCGTCGTCGCTCCAAAGAGCGTCAGAACGTGTTGTGCCCCCGACAGCAGCATGATAAAAAATGGAGGTTTGTCGTTAAGGCCATAGACCATCCTCCGCCGCCGCGGACTTTCCGCTGACTGTGTCGTCATGAAAATACCCCCTATAAGATAAACTGATAAATCCTAATCGATAAAGGGCGGTTTTGTCAACATGAACCCGACGGATTATAATAAAATAACAGGGAAAAAACCAGAGGAGAGAGGAGTGAGGGGCAGGGTGAAAAAGCAGAACGTCAACCCGTGCGCGGCAGCGCAGTTAAAGGCCGCCGCGGAGTTGAGCCGGGAGGCTGGCGCCATGAGTTTTGCCCCGCCTGTGGAGGCCGTTTACAACCCTCTGGATTACGCCTGGGACGCTTTTGCGGCTTATGTGGAACGGTTTGGCGGCGGGCCAAAACGCGTCGTTTTTTTGGGAATGAACCCCGGCCCCTGGGGCATGGCCCAGACGGGCGTTCCCTTCGGCGAGGTGAGGGCCGTGAGGGAGTGGCTCAAGCTGGAGGTCCCGGCGGGACGTCCTCAGAAGGAACATCCCGCCTATCCCGTCCGGGGCCTGGACTGCCCCCGGTCCGAGGTCAGCGGGAGGAGGCTGTGGGGCCTGTTTGCAATGCGCTTTGGCGTGGCGGAGGCTTTCTTTGAGGAGCACTTTGTGGTGAACTACTGCCCCCTGCTTTTTATCGCGGGACGCAACCTCACCCCCGACCGTCTGGCGAAGGGGGAGCGCGAGGCGCTTTACACTGTGTGCAGCCGGCACCTTCAGGCCGTCGCCGGGGCGCTGAAGCCGGAGTGGATTGTGGGCATCGGGGCCTTTGCCGAGGCCCGCGCGCGGGAGGCTCTGAACGGTACCGGCGTAAAAATCATCCGGATTCTTCACCCCAGCCCCGCCTCTCCCAAAAGCAACGGGGACTGGGCGGGGATTGCAGCGCATCAGCTCATCGAGGCCGGGGTGTGGAAATAAAACTTGAAATTAAAAACGTGAAAGGGGAAGGTTGCATGAGCATGAAAGATCATGAGTTCTGGCTTGTGGTGGGAAGTCAGTTCCTGTACGGGCCGGAGGTGCTTCAGACTGTCGCGAAGCGCGCACAGGAGATGGCGGACGCGCTGAACGCTTCCGGCCGTCTGCCGTGCCGGCTGGTCTACAAGGTGACGGCAAAGACCAACAGGGAGATCACCGACGTGGTGCGCGAAGCGAACTACGAGGAGCGGTGCGCGGGCATCATCACCTGGTGCCACACCTTCAGTCCCAGCAAAATGTGGATTAACGGCCTCGCCGGGCTCCAGAAGCCCTGGTGCCACTTTGCCACCCAGTATAACCGCGAGATTCCCAATGATGAAATCGATATGGACTTCATGAACCTGAACCAGGCAGCTCACGGCGACCGTGAGCATGGGTTCATCGGAGCGCGGCTGCGCTCCCCGAGGAAGGTTATTGCCGGATTCTGGCAGGATGCGGAGGTTCAGGGCCGTCTTGGCAGGTGGATGCGGGCCGCGGTGGGGGCTGCCGTGTCGAAGAGCCTCAAGGTCATGCGCTTTGGCGACAATATGCGCGAGGTGGCCGTCACCGAGGGCGACAAGGTGGAGGCCCAGACGAAGCTGGGCTGGCAGGTGAATACCTGGCCCGTCGGCGCCCTCGTGGATGAGATGAACGCCGTCACGGAGAAGGAGATTGACGCCCTCATGGCGGAGTACACCTCCGCCTACGAGATGGCCACAAAGGACGTTGAGACCGTGCGCTACCAGGCCCGCGAGGAGATTGCCATGAAGAAGATGCTGGACCGCGAGGGCTGCAGGGCGTATGCCAACACGTTCCAGGACCTCTACGGCATGAAGCAGCTGCCCGGCATCGCCAGCCAGCACCTCATGGCCCAGGGCTATGGTTACGGAGCTGAGGGTGACTGGAAGGTGGCAGCCATGACGGCCATTGTCAAGGCCATGACGGAGGGTCAGAAGGGCGGCACGGCCTTTATGGAAGACTACACCTATCACCTGGTCCCCGGCAAGGAGTACAGCCTTGGCGCGCACATGCTGGAGGTTTGTCCCTCCGTGGCGGCGGGCAGACCGAAGATCGAGGTCCACCCGCTGGGTATTGGGGACCGGGAGCCGCCGGCACGTCTGGTGTTCGAGGGGCACGAGGGCCCCGCGGTGGTCCTCAGCCTCATTGACATGGGCGGCCGTCTGCGCCTCATCTGTCAGGATATCGAGTGTGTCAGGCCCATCATGCCCATGCCGAACCTTCCGGTGGCGCGGGTGATGTGGCGGGCGTTGCCGGACCTGACGACGGGCGTGGAGTGCTGGATTACCGCCGGCGGCGCGCACCACACCGTGCTGTCCTACGACGTGGACGCTGAGCAGATGCGGGACTGGGCGCGGATGATGGACATTGAGTTCGTCCACATTGGGAAGGATACGACGGTGGAGGGGCTGGAGCATGATCTGTTCCTCTCCGACCTTGCATGGAAACTGAAGTAACAAAAAAAGAATACGGCCCGGCAGACACTCTGCCGTGCATCGTTTAAGGGGGTTGGAACCGCAAGATGCTGGAAGCGCTGAGAGAAGCGGTCTATCGCGCCAATATGGAGCTGCCGGAGCGCGGGCTTGTGGTCTGCACGTGGGGGAACGTGTCGGGCATTGACCGGAAGAGCGGACTGATGGTCATCAAGCCCTCCGGCGTTGA
>JAIKZX010000143.1 GCA_024681935.1 Fretibacterium sp. | reverse complement strand
TCCGCACGTACTCATCCGCCGGAATGAGAAGAGAATCCAGATACCCCTGCAGATCACTGGGTATCCTGCTTTCTTCCCTGTACGCCTGCCCCGCCTTCCTCACGTTCTCAAGGTAAGGGGCAACGAGTGTCTCTGCCTCCGGGTTCATAAACAGCGAGCCCTCGGCGCAGCAGACCGCGGCGGTGTTCTCCCCGTACATGCGCTTCATCTGAAAGATAAGCCCATCGAAGTTGCCCTTTACGTTCGGCAGTCCGGCGGTGGAGATCAGCACCGTTTTCTTCGAGCCGTCCTCATATCCATAGTGATGAGCAATTCCCTTGTCGTCAAGGTACATCTTCGGCGAATTGAAACACAGCGTCCGGTCCATCAGCGCCTTGCCGTGCGATGGGACGCCGTAGGCGTAAAGTGGAATGGACCATATCACCAAATCTGCTCCTCGTATTTTTTCCATAACCTCCGTCGCATCGTCCTTCTGCACGCACTGTCCGTTCGTCCCGAACCAGCAGGCGTAGCAGGCCCGGCAGGGATTGACCTTCAAATCCATCGTGTTGATAAACTCCCCGTTCTCGCCCAGCCCCTCAAGAAACGCCTTCGTCAGCCGCAGCGTCACGCTCTTTTCTCTGTTCGCCGAAGCGTTGATAACCAATACCTTCATATTTGATTTTGATACCCTTTCTTCTGTCTGTTAATGTTTCCGGTTGATTTTGGCGATTCGCTTGAACTTCTCCTCTTTTGCCGCCAGATAGCCCGCCGCGTCCTCGGAGTAGGCGTTTTCCTTCTTCAACTTCTCGTAGGACGACAGGCGCTCTTCAGACAGCTCCCCGCGTTCAATGGCGGCCCGGACGGCGCAGCCCGGCTCCGTGGTGTGGGTACAGTTCTTGAAGCGGCACTTTTCCGCCAGTGCCTCGATGTCCGCGAAGGTGGCGGATATCCCCTCGCCCGCATCCCACATGCCCAGCTCCCTCATACCCGGCGTGTCGATGACCGCCGCGCCGCAGGGCAGAATGAGCAGTTCCCGGTGGGTGGTGGTGTGCCGCCCCTTGTCGTCGTTTCGCAGGCCGTTTGTTTTCAACCGGTTCTCCCCCAGCAGCCGGTTGATCAGCGTGGATTTCCCCACGCCGGAGGAGCCGACAAAGGCCAGCGTCCTTCCATCGACGAGATAGGACGAAAGTTGATGATACCCCTCGCCTTCCATCGCGGAGACCGTCACGATGTCCGCCCCCGCTGCCACGCTCTCCGCCTGGGCCAGTCTCTCCGGCAGATCGCCGCAGAGGTCGGACTTCGTCAGCACCACGACAGGAGTCGCGCCGCTCTCCCACGCCACGGTGAGGTAGCGTTCCAGCCGCCGGAGGTTGAAATCATTGTTGAGCGCCATGCAGAGAAACACGGTGTCGACGTTCGCGGCCACGGCCTGCTCCGTTTTGGCAGACCCCGCCGCCCTGCGAAGAAAGACGCTCTTCCTCGGCAGCACATGATGGATCACCGCGGTGTCGCCGCTGTTCAAATCCGCCATGACGTAGTCGCCCACGGCGGGGTAATCGGAGACCGTCGCCGCAACGTACTGGAACCGGCCGGACACCGCCGCCGGCTGTTCCCCCTCTGCGCTGAGGATATGATAAAGCCCCTTCTCCTGCAGCGACACGCGACACAGGACAAGGCCGGGATATTCCGCGCCCAGCGCCCCGTAACGGTCCGGTATATGCGTTAAATTCACTTTAATGTTTTCCCCCTCAGCCAGCCTGAAAACGATACGCGGCTTATCCCCTCAGGTTCTTCAGCGCTTCGGCGTTATTGGAGATAACCATTCCCACGGTCTGACACTTCTCCAGCTCCTGGCAGCTGCCGCACGTGGTCATGCCCTTTTTCATCGCGCACTGGCGAATCTCGCACATTTTGTCGCAGTACACCATCTTGACCCCGTTGACACGGCAGCCCTCGCAGTTGATGTGTTCGGGCTGGATGGGGGAGTTATACAGCTCGGCCCACTCCTTCGCGGTCTTCTCCCGCAGCGCCTGGTCGTTGTTCTTCGTCGCGATATAGGCGTTGCACTTCTCACAGTCCAGCCCACAGTACGCAATCATATTTTTCATGTTTAGTTTCCTCCTGAAATTTTTTCGCAAAAATCTTTGATCTTCCGCTCGTTCTCCTCGCTGGGCTTAGCCTTCGGATCAATTAAGACCAGTTCCGCCTCCAGCTCATCAACACCCAGACACTTTTTGAGCTTGTCGAAGGCTTTCCCGGCCCCGCTCTTGCCCTGACAGGCGAACGCGGCGATGCGCTTCCCCGCCAGGTTATTCTCCTTGATAAACGTCCGGATGGGCGGCGTGATGTTGTTGGCCCATACGGGGAAGCCAAAAATCACACGGTCATACGCCGCCGCGTCAAAATCATAGGGCTCAAGCTCGGGCGTCTCCGCCATGAGCGCGCTTTTGCCACCCCAGAAAAATTTGCTGAAACCTCCGGTGGGATAGGCCTTCTTCGGGCGGATCCGCAGCGTGTCCGCCCCGATGGCCCCGGCGATTTTCCCCGCGGCGTAGTCCGTGTTCCCCTCCAACGAATAGTACACGATGATCGTTTTCATTTTCCCTTACCCTTTCCTCTAAATCACGCTTGCAGGCTCTGCATCATCGCAAAGAAATACTCCGCTTTCCCCGTGGTGAAATAGGAATACCAGTTTTCCAATGTGTTCTCGCGGAATACGGAGAAGTATTCCAGAATGTATTTCGCCATCAGGAGCCCACCCGTCGCGCTGGCGGTGATCAGGTTCCCATCCCTGACGGCCGGAGCATCGACATAAAACTTCTCACCCCTGTAAGCCGGACAGAACATCTCAAGGAATCCCTTGCCGTTGCTGGTGTGCGGCCTTTCGTCCAGAACGCCTGTCCCGGCGAGAGCGACGGTGGCGCCGCATATCGCGGCCACGGCCCCTCCGTTTTGCAAAAAATCCTTCGCCTTTTCCAAGACGGCCGTGTGCTCCGGCGCGTTCCATTGATTCGACCCCGGCAGTATCAGCATATTCTCCTGGGTTGCCGCGACCTCGTCCAGCGTGAGGTCCGGCACGATGGTCAGGCCGCCCATGGAACGCACCGCTTCTCTTGAATAGCTCACGGTCCGAACGATAAACTCCGGCGCGTCCTTCCTGAAGAACCGCCTGGAGTTCAGTTCCGCCATGGCGTAGGAGACTTCCCAGTCCGCCATTGTGTCCATGACATACACATATACATAAGCCATACTGGCGTCCTCCCTGCTTATTTAATGGTACAAAAACCTCGGCCCTTCCTCGCCGTTTTTGCCGGTGGGGACAAACCCGGCATGGAGAAGCACCTTTTGAGAGGCCTCGTTTTCCGGCGCAGTTTCGGATTCAACCCTTGTCACGCCGTTTTGCGTCAGCGCCCATTGGGATATCCTCTTTACGGCCTCCGTCATGTAGCCATGACCACAATAGCCCTCCCTCAATCCATAGCCAATTTCGACCATGCCGTTTGTGTTGAGGCCCTTGAAGCAAAAGTCGCCGATAATTGTACCCGGCTTGCTTTTCAGTTCAATGGCCCACAGCGTATACCATATCCTGTTTTCCGGCTCCTGGACACATCCCCGCAGCATTTCCAGATAAGCCTGCTTCAAACCGGTATCCTTTTCATTCTCCACCAGTGACCTCATTTCCTTATCGCTGATTGGGTAAAGGAATAACCGTTCGCTTTCTATTCTC
>JAIKZX010000116.1 GCA_024681935.1 Fretibacterium sp. | reverse complement strand
CATCGGCATCCGGCCCCAGCACGTCAAATACTCCTTTGAGGAGCAGCCCGGCTATCGTGCCTATCAGGTGTACAGCTACGAGAGCATCGGCAACAAATCGGTCATTGAGGCCTACAGCGGGGATATCCAGGTGAGGATGATCGCGCCCAATGGCCTGACCGTCAGGATCGACCAGCCCATTTACGTCGATTTCCACCTGGACCACACGATGTTCTTCGACGGCGAAACCAGAGAATTCATCGGCTGCTACAACGAAGCCGCGATACGGGCGCTTTCCCCGGCAGGGACCTCCCCGCAGGGGTCTGAAAAGGAGGGTGCGTAGCATGGCGGGACTGAAGCTGGTCCATCTGTATAAGCGGTACGAGAACAGCGGGAAGAAGAAAATTCAGAACAACTACGCCGTCAACGATCTGAACCTTGAGTGCGCCCAGGGGGAGTTCATGGCGCTGCTGGGGCCGTCCGGATGCGGCAAGACCACGACGCTCCGGATGATTGCCGGGCTGGAGGACATCACCCAGGGTGACATTTACATCGGCGACACCCGGGTCAATGATCTGGAACCCAAGGACCGCCACATCGGCCTTGC
This sequence comes from Fretibacterium sp., assembly GCA_024681935.1. Classification (GTDB taxonomy): domain Bacteria; phylum Synergistota; class Synergistia; order Synergistales; family Aminobacteriaceae; genus JAFUYV01. The sequence continues at coordinate 6,647 of JAIKZX010000116.1, read as the reverse complement.
GTTTGAGGACTACGCCATGTATCCGCCACTGACGGTCTACGACAACATCGCGTTCAACCTCCGGGCAAAAAAAGTAGACAGGAAGGAGATTGACCGCCGGGTAAGGGAGATTGCCCCCCTCATGCAGGTGGAGGACATTCTGGACGCCATGCCCGTGAAGCTCTCCGGCGGCCAGAAACAGCGGGTGAACATTGCCCGTGCGATTATCCGCCGGCCGGAGCTTCTGCTGATGGACGAGCCGCTTTCCCACCTTGACGGCAAGGCGCGTCAGGCCATGCGCGTCGAGATCAAGCGGCTGATCAACGAGATCAAATGCACAACGGTCTACGTCACCCACGACCAGCTTGAGGCCATGTCGCTGGCGGACCGGATCGCCATTATCAATTTCGGCGTGCTGCAGCAGGTGGGGACCCCGGCGGAGGTTTACGACAACCCCGTCAACGAGTTCGTCGCCTCCTTCATCGGCGAACCTCCCATGAACATCATGGAGACCACAATCATCAACAGGGACGGCAGCTTCTTCTTCACGTTCGAAGGGTCCGACCTGAATATTCAGGTGCCGGAACGTTACCGCGGCGTTGTTGCCGACGGCTTTAAGTGCAAGATGGGCGTGCGGCCCATGGACCTGCTGATCGGCGGGGAAGGCTCCATGGGGACCCCGGAGAGAATCGCCACGTTTGAGAACCTGGGCGACGAGCGGAGAATCGGAATCCGGGTGGGCGACACGCTGATGATGCTGATCACGGAGGACGACAGGCGCTACAAAAGCGGGGACATCATCAAACTGGAGGTGCGTGGGGAAAAGACCCACCTGTTTGATCTCCAGACCGGCGACCGTATCCGCGAAAAATAACGTTTACCCAACGTCCGGAGCCCAAACAGGCCACCCGGCAGATGAGAGGGAGGGGAGTTTTTCGTCCCCTCCCTATTTCATCGGGACCTCCTTCGCGGGGAGGAGAAAGGTTCGCCTCTGACAGTCAATGACGCCGTCATCTTTCATTTTACTGATCTCATTCGACAGGGCGCTGCGGTCCACGGAGAGGTGATCGGCCAGCTCCTGACGGCTGAAGGGGATCTCGAACCTCGCGAGTCCCCTGTGGAAGGACTCAGCGGAGAGGTAGGTCAACAGGCGCTCCCGGATGGTGCGTTTGGACAATATCTCTTTCTGCCGCGAAAGCAGGAGATTCTTCCGGGCCACCATGGCCAGGAGGTTCTCAATAAGGAACGCGTGCAGTTCCTCCCCGCTGGGACGCAGAATCTGCTCCACGTCCAGGAAGAGCACCTCCGACGGCGTGACGGCCAGGACGCTGGTCTCCATGGGGACTCCGGGGAGCAGGGCATATTCCTCCGCAAAGATATCGCCGGGCTCCAGGCTGGACAGGACCCTCTGCCGGCCCCAGAAGTCTTCCCTGAGCACATTCGCCGTCCCGGAGAGGAGCATCCCGATGAAACGGGGGCACTCTCCGCTGTTCAGGATAATCTCATCCCTGTCAAAGGATGACCGCTGCGGGCGGAGACGCAGCAGCAGGTCCTCCGCCTCCTCCGCTTCCATGCCCTCAAAGAGCCCCGACAGGATGACCGTCTGCATCTCTGCCTCGTTCATGAACTCCCCGCCCCTGCTTTCCTCCATTGCGCTTCTCCTCTCCCCCGTCGCTCGTCTTTCGGATGTTCCTTCTATGATAACATCGAACCCGCCCTGTGGGGTATCCCTCAAGGTTTAACCGGGAGGACACGATAATAAAAATAAGAGAAGAAAACCTGTTGCAAAATTTGAAAGATTACGGCCATGCCGGGGAAGGAGCGCCAGTCATGAAAAGCGATGTTTCGTTTGTTGTTTCGTATCGTGCGTCAGGCGCCCTTGCGGGGGCCATTCAAAGAAGCTCCGTCCGCACAGCGGAGGACACGAAAACCTCCTTTGAGAAGCTTCGCGACAGAATATGGGGCGCTGCGGGGCAACACCCCTTTCCTGCCGACTCCCGCCGGGAGAGTGAGGAGAGCCATTGGCAGACCCGCAGCAAAAAAATCAGGGAACGCCTTGCGGTGGAGGCGGAGATCTACGCGGAACGCCAGCGCCAGCTGGCTATCAACCAGGAGCTCTATGCCCGGAACCTACAGCAGCAGCAGCTCAACGAGCGTGCCGTGCTGTCCGGGCAGGGGCTGGAGCCGGGAATCATCGGACTCACCAGCCTCGTTCCGCCCATCATGCAGGGGACCGTGGCCCCTGTACTTCACTGAAAAAAAACCTGCCGGGAGCGCCGCTCCCGGCAGGTTTTTTCCCGTTACTTTATCCTTCCGGCGATGAAGGCCGGAACTTCAGCCAGGGGAACGTTCTCCTGAGTGCCGTCTTCCATGTTCTTCACGGCGGCGACGCCCTTCTCCAGCTCATCCGGCCCGATGATGCAGGTCCACCCCGCGCCCCCCGCGCCGGCGGCCTTCATCTGCGCCTTGAAGCTGCGTCCGGCGACGTCCTGCTCCGCGGCCAGCCCGGCCTGCCGGAGATCGTGGGTCAGTTTCTGTGCCGCGCCCCGGGCAGCGGTGTCCAATGCCGCGACGTACACAGCCGCGTGAGGGGCCTTTCCAAAACTGCAGCCCTGCTCTTCCATCACCAGCACCACCCGGTCCATCCCGCAGGCAAAGCCCACGCTGGGCAGGTGCGGCCCCCCGATGGACTCGGACAGATTGTCGTAGCGTCCGCCGCCGCACACGGCGTTCTGGGCCCCCAGGTCGCCGGAGAGGATTTCAAAGGCCGTCCTGGTGTAGTAGTCCAGCCCGCGCACCAGGCGTTTATCCTGACGATAGGGAAGGCCCAGACGTTCAAGCCCCGCCCTGACCTCCTCGTAATGTTCCCGGCACTCATCGCAGAGGAACTCGTAGATGGCCGGCGCGGCGTCAGCCACGGCCCCGCAGCCTGGCTTCTTGCAGTCCAGAATACGCAGCGGGTTCCGCTCCATGCGGCTCAGGCAGTCCTCACACAGATCCTCTTTATGTCCCCCGAAGTGCTTCAGCAGCGCCTCGCGGTAGACAGGACGGCACTTTGGGCACCCCACGGAGTTGATGACCGCCTCCAGGTTGCGGAGGCCCAGCCGCCGGAAAAGCTCAGCTGACAGGTCGATGATCTCCACGTCGGCCATGGGGCCCGCCGCGCCCAGGAACTCCGCGTCAATCTGGTAAAACTGGCGGTAACGTCCCTTCTGGGGCCGCTCATAGCGGAACATGGGCCCCCAGCACCACAGCCTGGCTGTGCTGCCCTGGGCGCACATTCCGTGCTCCAGCGCCGCGCGGGTCATGCCCGCCGTGGCCTCCGGCCTCAACGTGATGCTGCGGTCTCCGCGGTCGATGAAGGTGTACATCTCCTTCTCCACGATGTCCGTCGTCTCTCCGACGCCGCGGGAGAAGAGCTCCGTGTGCTCAAACAGCGGCAGATGAACCTCGGAAAACCCATAATCGGCCATCGTTTTGGCCGCGACATCCATAACATAAGCCCATTTCCACGATTCGTCGGGGAGGATGTCCCGCACTCCCCGGGGCGCCCTGATCTCCATGCGTGTCCCTCCAGATCTCTTTAAGCGGGGGGAGCTCTTTGCTCCCCCGGAATCGTTTCAGTATAACTCAGATTGGCCGGGAGGGATACTGCGGCGAAAAAAAAGAGATGGGATATATCCCGTCCCCCTCGTTCTTTTGTTATACTTGTGTAACAAAGGCCCCGGCCGCCGGATGAAGGCGGAGAAGGCGTTCAAGGCGCTAAGACGCTTTCGGGGAGGACAGGCACAATGAGCATTCACCCAGGATATGAGGAGACGAGCATGAAAAAAATCGCCATTGTTATGGGGAGCGGCAGTGACCTCCCCGTCGCGGAGAAGGCCGCCGCGGTGCTGGAAAAGTTAAATATTCCTTTCACCGTCCGCGTGATGTCGGCGCACCGCACGCCGGAGGCCGTGGGGGCGTTTGCGCGCGGGGCGCGGGACGAGGGCTTTGGCGCCGTGATTGCCATCGCGGGCAAGGCGGCGCACCTGGCTGGGTTCATCGGCGCCCAGACCCGGCTGCCCGTTATCGGCGTGCCCGTAAAATCGCCGGACCTCGGCGGACTGGACGCGCTGCTGGCCACCGTGCAGATGCCCTCCGGCGTGCCCGTGGCGACGGTGGCGATTGACGGATCGGCCAATGCGGCGTGGCTGGCGGCGCGTATCCTGGCCGTGGCAGACGAAGGGCTGGCCGCAAAACTTGAGGATGAGGCCCGGCTCATGGCCCAGGGCGTCGAGGCGAAGGACCGGGAAGTACGGGAAAGATGGGGGGACAAAAGATGAGCCGCGAGGAATACATCAGGTCCGGGGTTGATGTCGAGGCAGGGTATGAGGCGGTACGCCTGATGAAAAGCTCCGTTGCGCGGACACACACGCCGGGCGTCCTGTCGGACCTGGGCGGGTTTGGCGGGGCGTTTGCCCTGTCTGAGGCGACGGCAGGCCCGCATCGTGAGCGGTTGAATCTGAAAGACCCCGTGCTGGTCAGCGGCACGGACGGCGTGGGGACAAAACTGAAAATTGCCTTCCTGATGGATAAACACGACACGGTGGGCATCGACTGTGTGGCCATGTGCGTCAATGACGTGCTGTGCTGCGGAGCGCGGCCGCTGTTCTTTCTGGACTACGTGGCGGTGGGGAAGAACGTGCCGGAGCGCGTGGCGGCCATCGTCAGCGGAGTGGCGGAGGGCTGCGTCCAGGCCGGGTGCGCGCTTATCGGCGGGGAGACCGCCGAGATGCCGGGTTTTTACGCGCCGGACGAGTACGACCTGGCGGGCTTCGCCGTGGGCGCGGCGGAACGGGAAAAGATGCTGAACAACGCGAACGTGAAGGCCGGGGACGCGGTGATTGCCCTGCCGTCATCGGGGGTACATTCCAACGGTTTTTCGCTGGTGCGCAAGGTCTTTGACGTTGAAAACCGGGATTTGGGAAAATACGTAAACGAGCTGGGCTGCTCTCTGGGCGAGGCGCTGCTGACGCCGACGAAAATTTACGTCAGGCCCGTTCTGGCGCTCATGGAGGCCATGAACGTGCACTCCCTGGCGCACATCACAGGCGGCGGCTTCCACGAGAATATCCCCCGCAGCGTCCCCGCCGGGCTGGGCGTGAAGGTCCGGCGCTCCTGCCTGAAGATTCCGCCCATCTTTAACCAGATCATGCGCATCGGGCACATCGACGAGGCGCAGATGTTCCATATCTTCAACATGGGCGTGGGCATGACCGCCACAGTGGCTCCGGAGGACGCGGACAGGGCCGTGAGCCTGCTGAAGGCGGACGGCGTGGAGGCCTATATCATGGGAGAGATTGTCCAGGGGGAGGGCGTTTCGATATGTTGAATGCGCGCATTTCCGCGCTGGTCTCCGGCGGGGGGACAAACCTTCAGGCGCTGCTGGACGCGCAGAAAAACGGGATTATCCGGAGCGGAAAAATCGTCCAGGTGATATCGAGCCGGGGCGACGCCTTCGCTCTGGAACGGGCCAGAAAGGCCGGAGTGCGGAGCGACGTCGTGGAGTTCCGCAGCTGCGCGAACCCGGCGGAGTTTGAGCGGAAAATCCTCAGACTGCTGGAGGAGGAGCGGGCGGAGATCGTCGTCTTAGCCGGTTTTATGCACATCCTGAGCGCGGACTTCGTGCGGCAGTACCGGGGCCGCATGGTGAACGTCCACCCCTCGCTCATCCCCTCGTTCTGCGGCAAGGGTTTCTACGGGCTGAAGGTCCACAAAGCGGCGCTGGCCGCGGGCGTGAAGGTAACGGGCGCGACGGTGCATATCGTGGACGCGGTGCCGGACGGAGGCCCCATCCTGAAGCAAAAGGCTGTGGAGATCCTGCCGGGCGACACGCCGGAGGTCCTTCAGCGCCGCGTAATGGAACAGGCAGAGTGGAAAATCCTGCCAGAGGCGGTGGAGGAGCTGTGCGCGAGGTTAGGATGCCGGGCACGGGACTTTGGCGTCCGCGGCAACCCCTATCCCGGCCGGGGAATCATTCTGGGAACCACGCCGCGGGGACGGGCGGCGCTGGCGTACTTCATCATGGGACGGAGCCCGTCGAGCCGCGCAAGAATTTTTGAGCGGGCCGGGGACAATCTCATCATCAAGCTGCTGAACGCAGCCAAGAAACTGGACGACCCGTCGCTCATCCTCTACGCGCCGGTGCGCGTGCTGAAAGGCCAGACCATCGTCACGAACGGGGACCAGACGGACACAATCTTCGAGACGATTCAGGGAGGCGGGAGCTTTGAGGAAGCCCTGCGGACACGGGAGTTCGAGCCAGACCCGCCGCACTTCACGCCGCGCATCAGCGGGCTGATCCTGACAGACGGAGGGTATCGACTGAACATCCTCAAGGCGGACACGGCAGGGAACCCCCTTTTGGAGGCGGAGCAGAACTGCGAGCGGCAGTTCTTTGAGTACGCGCCGCGGGCCGGCTATGGACACCTCATCCACACCTACGACGGCAACGGAAACCCTCTGCCGTCCTTCAGCGGGGAGCCGCGCGTGGTGGAACTGCCGGAGGACATCGACGATTTCGCAAACGGCCTGTGGGACGCGCTGGACCCGGAGAACAAGGTGTCGCTGTATGTGCGTTTCATCTCACAGGACGGAAAATTTGAGGACCGGCTGTTCAACAAGTA
>JAIKZX010000020.1 GCA_024681935.1 Fretibacterium sp. | reverse complement strand
CTTCGGGACAAAGGCCCTGCTGCCCTATCAGCTTCTTGTGATGGCCTTCATCTTCACCGGCAGCGTGCTGAAGATCGACCTGGTCTGGGAGCTTTCCGACTTCTTCAACGGCATCATGGTCATTCCCAACCTCATCGGCATTCTTCTGCTGAGCGGCAAGGTTGTCCGTCTGCTGGACGAGTACAATAAGGGCATTGCCTACGACCGCGAGGCCATTCTGAACGGGAAGTAGAAAAGAGCTCTGATTTTAAGAACGAACTGCCGCTCCTCACGGAGCGGCAGTTTTTTTGGCTTTATCACCGCGCTTGATTATATCTCGCAGGGATTTTCCCATGCGCCCGCGGCCGGCTGGCGGCAGCTTGCCCATGCCGCGCCGGGGACGTGGATATGAAGTGCGAAAAAAAAGCCGTCCCCCCTGAAAGCGGGGGGACGGCACAGCAGGCTATGTTTCATTTACAGTTTCGGGCCGGCAACAACCAGAGCCTTGCCGGCTTCGTTGCCCTCGTACTTTTTGAAGTTCTTGATGAAGCGCTCCGCGAGGTCCTTTGCCTTCGCTTCCCATTCGGACGCGGCCTTGTAGGTGTCGCGGGGATCGAGGATGGCGGGATCGACGCCCGGCAGAGCGGTGGGAACCTCAAGGTTGAAGATCGGAATCTTCTTCGTCGGCGCCTTCAGGACATCACCGTTCAGGATCGCGTCGATGATGCCGCGGGTGTCCTTGATGGAGATGCGCTTGCCTGTGCCGTTCCAGCCGGTGTTCACCAGGTACGCCTTCGCGCCGCTCTTCTTCATGCGCTTCACCAGTTCCTCGCCGTACTTGGTGGGGTGCAGCTCAAGGAACGCCTGGCCGAAGCAGGCGGAGAAGGTCGGGGTCGGCTCCGTGATGCCGCGCTCCGTGCCGGCCAGCTTCGCCGTGAAGCCGGACAGGAAGTAGTACTGGGTCTGCTCCGGCGTCAGGATAGAGACAGGGGGCAGCACACCAAACGCATCCGCGGACAGGAAGATAACGTTGTTCGCCGCGGGGCCGGCGGAGATGGGACGCACCTTCAGGACGATCTTTTCGATGTGGTTGAGCGGATAGGAGACGCGGGTGTTCTCTGTGACGGACTTGTCCGCAAAGTCGATCTTGCCGTTCGCGTCCAGCGTGACGTTTTCAAGCAGAGCGTTCTTCCTGATGGCGTTGTAGATGTCAGGCTCGGACTCCTTGCTCAGGTTGATCACCTTGGCATAGCAGCCGCCCTCAAAATTGAAGACGCCGTTGTCGTCCCAGCCGTGCTCGTCGTCGCCGATGAGCAGACGCTTGGGATCCGTGGACAGTGTGGTCTTGCCGGTGCCCGACAGGCCGAAGAAGATTGCCGTGTTGTTGCCCTGCATGTCCGTATTGGCGGAGCAATGCATGGAGGCGATGCCCTTGAGCGGCAGGTAGTAGTTCATCATGGAGAACATACCCTTCTTCATCTCGCCGCCGTACCAGGTGTTGATGATGACCGACTCGCGGCTCGAGATGTTGAAGGCGGCCGCCGTCTCGGAGTTCATCCCCATCTCTTTATAGTTCTCAACCTTCGCCTTGCTTGCGTTATAGATGACGAAGTCCGGCTCGAAATGCTCCAGCTCTTCCTCCGTCGGGATGATGAACATATTCTTGATGAAATGCGCCTGCCACGCCACTTCCATGATGAAGCGGATGGCCATGCGGGTATCTTTGTTCGCGCCGCAGAAGGCGTCCACAACGAAAAGCCGCTTGTTCGAAAGCTCCTTTATCGCAATCTCCTTCAGCGTCTTCCAGTGTTCCTCGGACAGCGGGTGGTTGTCGTTTTTATATTCATCCGAAGTCCACCACACCGTGTCCCTGGAATTCTTATCCATAACAATGTACTTATCCTTGGGCGAACGGCCGGTATAAATGCCGGTCATGACGTTGACCGCACCCAGCTCTGAGAGCTGCCCCTTGTCAAAGCCCGTCAGTCCCGGTTTCAGTTCCTCTTCATACAGGAAATCAAAAGAAGGATTGTGGATGATCTCCGTCGCTCCTGTAATGCCATACTTGCTCAAATCGATCTTTGCCATAGTCAAAACCCTTTCTCCTTAAAATACCAAATGACGCACGGCATGACCCGTCGATTAACTGACGTCATGCCCATCGCGTCACCGCATATTGAACACATTATAACATGGCCTCCCTGATTTTTTCAGAGGGGTCCCTCCGTCGCCCGTTTTCGGATCCTTCAGAGAAGCAGCTGGCTCACCCCTGATTTTGCTTCGTGTACAGCGTCAGCAGTTCCAGTGCCGCCTGAGTGGCGGCCAGCTCCCCCCGTGCCACAAGGCCCTCAACCTCCGGTATGCGGTCCTTCACTGACGGGTTTTCGTAGAAGCTGCGCAGCAGGTGGTCCTCCACCATCGACCGGACCCAGGAGAGGGACTGCTGCCTCCGACGCTCCGCATAGGCCCCGGAGACCTTCACCGTCTCCATGAAACTTGTGATCACATCCCATATCTCCGGCACACCGTCATTGGTGACGGACGAACAGGTGTAGGCGTGGCTCACCCAGCCCTCCGTTGAGGGCCGGAGGTAGTGCAGAAAACGGTCATAGTCTGCGCGGGTGGCCCGGGCCTTCATGACGTTGTCTCCGTCCGCCTTGTTCACCACAATGGCGTCCGCCAGCTCCATCACGCCCTTCTTCATGCCCTGAAGCTCATCGCCCGCACCGGTGATGACCAGCAGCATGAAGAAGTCCACCATGTCCCGCACCGTGACCTCGCTCTGCCCCACGCCCACGGTCTCCACCAGAATCACATCGTAGCCCGCCGCTTCGCACAGCAGCATGGTCTCGCGGCTCTTGCGCGTCAAACCGCCCAGCGTCCCGCCCGACGGAGAGGGGCGGATGAATGCGTTTTTGTCGCGCGACAGTCTCTCCATCCGCGTTTTATCGCCGAGGATACTGCCCTTCGTCACGCTGCTGCTGGGGTCCACCGCCAGCACAGCGACCTTGTGGCCATTCCCGCAGAGCCATGTGCCCAGAGCCTCGATAAACGTGCTCTTGCCTGCGCCGGGGACGCCGGTGATCCCAACGCGCACGGCTCCCCCCGTTTTGCCTAAAACGCCAGAGATGACCTTCTGCGCTGTCTCGAAGTGTGCCGGCGAGTTGCTCTCCACCAGCGTTATCGCGCGGGACAATATCGTGCGGTCGCAGGACAGAACGCCGTCGATATAGTCCTGAACCGTGAGCTGCCTGCGCCTGGGGGCGGCCCCTGTGGAGGGGGTGAACGTCATCCCATCGTGGGAATCGTTCACTCCCCCCATCACGCGGCTGGCAAACTCCGATCCCGCGTTCTCAGGTGCCCATTCCGGCAGAGAGCGCTCTGCGGGATTTTCAGGGGGGATTATCCCCCCTGAGTTTAAATCAGCCAAAGACACGGGCGTTCAGCTCCTCCATGACCTTCTTCGCCGCGACAGGGATGACCGTGCCGGGGCCAAAGATAGCCGTTGCGCCGTGATCCCGGAGGAACTGATAGTCCTGGGCCGGGATGACTCCGCCGATAACCACAATGATATCCTCGCGCCCGCGCTTCTTCAGCTCCTCCACGAGCTGCGGCAGGAGCGTCTTGTGTCCCGCGGCCAGAGAGCTCATGCCCACGATGTGGACGTCGTTGTCCACCGCGTCCTGGGCAGCCTCCTCCGGCGTCTGGAACAGCGGCCCGATATCCACGTCGTAGCCCATGTCGGCAAACGCCGTGGCAATGACCTTCGCTCCGCGGTCGTGCCCGTCCTGCCCCATCTTGGCAATCATGATGCGCGGACGTCGGCCTTCCTTCTCCGCGAACTCGTCCGTCATCTTCCGAACCTCGCCGATGATATCCTCGTCGGCAAACTCGCTGCTGTAAATGCCGGAAATGGAACGTATCACTGCCTTATGCCTCCCGCAGACCTTCTCCACTGCATCGGATATCTCGCCCAGAGACGCGCGCGCCCTTGCTGCCTCAAGCGCCAGAGCCAGCAGGTTGCCCTCGCCGGTCTCCGTAGCCTTCGTGATGGCCGCCAGGCACTCATCGACCTTCGCCTGGTCGCGATTCTCGCGGAGCTTCTTCAAACGCGCAAGCTGCGCCTCACGGACAGCCGTGTTGTCCACCTCAAGGATCTCCAGCGGGTCCTCGTGGTCCAGGCGGCAGCAGTTCACTCCGACGATTTCCTCCGAGCCGGAGTCGATGTGCGCCTGACGCCGCGCGGCGGCCTCCTCAATGCGCATCTTGGGCAGCCCGGTGTCGATAGCCGCGGCCATGCCGCCCAGTTCCTCCACCTCCTGGATGTGCGCCCACGAACGGCGGATCAGCTCATCCGTCAGCGCCTCCACATACCACGAGCCGCCCCATGGGTCGATAACCTTGCAGACCTTCGTCTCGTCCTGAATGTAGAGCTGGGTATTGCGCGCGATGCGGGCGGAGAAATCCGTAGGCAGCGCGATGGCCTCGTCCAGCGCGTTGGTGTGCAGCGACTGGGTGTGGCCCAGCGCGGCGGCCATGGCCTCGATGCAGGTGCGCTCCACGTTGTTGTAGGGGTCCTGCTCCGTCAGGCTCCAGCCTGAGGTCTGGCTGTGGGTGCGCAGCGCCATGGACTTGGGGTTCTTCGGGCCGAAAGACTTCACAATCTTGGCCCACAGCACACGGGCGGCGCGCATTTTGGCGACCTCCATAAAGTAATTCTTCCCAATGCCCCAGAAGAACGACAGCCGCGGCGCGAAGGCGTCGATGTTCAACCCCGCGTTGACGCCCGTGCGAAGGTATTCCAGGCCGTCGGCCAGCGTATAGCCCAGCTCGATGTCTGCCGTGGCTCCTGCCTCCTGGATGTGGTAGCCGGAAATGCTGATGCTGTTGAACTTCGGCATGTTCCGGGACGTGTAGGCGAAGATGTCGCCGATGATACGCATGGAGGTCTTGGGCGGATAGATGTATGTGTTGCGGACCATAAACTCCTTGAGGATGTCGTTCTGGATGGTGCCGCTGAGGACGGACTTGTCCACGCCCTGTTCCTCGGCCGCCAGGATGTAGAACGCCAGGATGGGCAGCACCGCGCCGTTCATCGTCATGGAGACGGACATCTGGTCCAGCGGGATGCCCGCAAACAGAATCTCCATGTCAAGGATGGAATCGACGGCCACGCCCGCCTTGCCTACGTCGCCGATGACGCGCGGGTGATCGGAGTCATAGCCGCGGTGGGTCGCCAGGTCAAAGGCGATGGAGAGTCCCTTCTGTCCCGCGGCGAGGTTGCGCCGGTAGAAGGCGTTGCTCTCCTCGGCGGTGGAGAACCCGGCGTACTGCCGCACGGTCCAGGGGCGCGTGACGTACATGGTGGGATAGGGCCCCCGCAGGAAGGGCGGCATCCCCGGCTTGTCAAAGGCCAGATGGGGGAAGCTCGCGCCCATCTCCTCCGTGTAGAGCGGGTCGACGTCAATCTGCTCCATCGTGCGGAAGGCCATCTCCTCCGGGGCCTTCCCCGTCTCCGATTTGAAACCCTCCGCCCACGCGGCCCTGTCAAAGGGCCTGCCTGACGTGGGGACGCTAAAATCAATTTTCGTGAAATCAGGATTGGCCATCTCTCTACATCCCCTTTGCATTCTGAAGTTCCGTCAGGCTTTCCAGGCAGTTGGACCGCACGCTGATAAAGCCGTCCACTCCGGCCTGAACATAGGCGTCCTTAAACTCCGCCGCGGGCTCCCCGGCCAGAAAGACGCGCATGGAGGGCGCTTTTTCTTTTATAGCCTTTGCCAGAGGCGGGACAAGCTCGGGATAGGTTTTGTCCGTGGAGCAGATGACCGCCGCCAGAGCCCCGCTCTTTGCCGCGGCGTCCGCGCACTCGTCCGTGGTCTTGAAGCCGTCGTTCTTCAGGACCTCAAAGGCCGCGACCTCCATAAAGCCCGTGATGAAATCCGCCCGGGCCTTGTGCTGGGGGATGGGCCCCATGTTGGCGAGGAAAATTTTGACATTGTCACCGTTATGCGCGGCCTTGTACTGTTCCGTGCGGCGCCGCAGGGCCTCAAACTGCTCTGTCCAGCGGCGGGGGCGGATGGGCGTGACGGCGGTGTTCCCCGCCGCCGGGGCCTCTCTGACTCCGCTCCAGTCCGGGACGGGTTCGCTCATATTGGGGTACATATTCGTCCCCACGGCGCGGTCGCTGCGTTTTGCCAGTTTTTTGAACCGCTCCTGAAGTGTGGCCTCGACGTCCTTCTGGATAAGTCCGTCCCGGATGCTCTTCAGGAAGCCGCCCTGGCCCTCTATCTTCTGGAGCTCCGCCCAGATTTTCTTCGCCAGCCCGTCCGTCAGGCTCTCCACATACCAGGAGCCGCCGGCGGGGTCGATGGGCTCCAGCAGGTTAAACTCCTTCTGGAGCATGATCTGCGCGTTGCGGGCCTGACGGCTGGAGAACTCGCTCTCCGGTTTGAATGCCTCGTCGAAGCGCACAACAGTCAGCCCGTCCGCGCCGCCCACCACGGCGGAGAACGCCTCGGTGGAGTTGCGGAGCATATTGACATAGGGGTCATAGACCGTCTTGGTGAAGGAAGAGGTCTTGGCAAAGATCTCCGTCCTCTGAGCGTTTTCATCCCCGCCGAAGCTCTCCGCGACTTTTGCCCACACCTGCCGTGCCGCCCGGAGCTTCGCTATTTCCATGAAGAAGTTCGCGCCCTGTGAGAACTCGAACCGCAGTTTTTTTGCGAAATCCCCGATGGAGACGCCGCGTTTCTCCAGGGCCCGGAACGTCTCGATAGCGGCAGTCATGGCGGCGGCAACCTCCTGAACGGCGTTGGCCCCGCCGTTGTGGACCACAGTCCCCGCGCGGATAAACACGATATCCTTTGACCTGGCCATATCGTCCCAGAGCTCGTCAAGGGATTTGGGAAGGTCTCCCGTCTCCAGCAGCGTCCCCAGCGGGTCGGCCTCCGGCCTGGGGGCGGGAGGGTTCTGAAGCATCTCCCAGGGTTCCTTCAGGTTCCCCGACGCGGAGCTTCCGCGGAGCGCATAGAGCCCGGGGTAGGTGCGCGCGGACTTCAGAGCCTTCGTGTCCTCTGCAGTGTACATGGGGTGGAGGGTGATTCCCTCGTAGGTCTGTGTAAACATCCGCTTCTCGAACGCCGGTCCCTTCACAGGTTCCCCGCCCTTGGGAGCGATCGCCGCGCCGGCCGCCGCTTCCCACGCCTCATAGGTCGCCGGCGCGAACTCGTCGAACGTGAGAGCCACGGGAACACTGCCGGGCTCTGGCTGTTTGGGATTGCTCATACCACAATTCCTCCTGTTCTCGGTGTAGCTGCAAAGTCCTCCGGGGACATGTCCCCTCGCGCCCGAGCACGAATAAGGCGGTAACTGTAAACCACGGCAGGTCTCCTGGCTCTCGCTCATCCTACTTCCACGCCTTCCCATCCCCCGTGGGCCTCAGGCCCTTTTCCGGAAGGACAGTGGCCATTGTGGTTTCGTCACGATCACAGTGGCGGGGCCGCTCCGGTTTCGCACCGGATTCCCTTTCTCCGAAGTTCCTCGATTCCTGAAATTATTATAGCGTAAACCAGATGAAAAGGGGGGGCGGAAGGAGCGCCGGCCCCCTCCGCCCCTTAAAATTCAAACAGCGGCACAGAAAAAGATTCTAAAAATACCGGACCTCCGTCAGGGAACGCCGGATACTGCCCCGAAGGTTCTCCGTCGCCAGAATCTCAAAGTCCTTCTCCGCTCTGCGGCGGATAAGGACGGCTCCCAGATCGGGATGAGCTGTCAGGAACTGAATCGACCGTTCGGAGCCCATAATCATGAAGGTCGTGGCCAGCGCGTCCGCCAGGCTGCCGTCCGGCGTGATGAGCGTCGCGGAAAGGAGGTCATTCTGAACGGGCATCCCCGTGCGAGGGTCGAAGAAGTGCGAGTACCGCACACCATTGACGATGCGATACCGCTCGTAGCCGCCCGAGGTGACAACAGCCACACCCTGCCGTTCCGGGTCGCCAATCGCCAGCACAAGGGCAATGGGGTCCTTTGTGTCGTTGAGCGGGTTACGGATGCCGATGTTCCACAGCAATCCTCCGTTTGTCCCCAAAACATGGACGTTCCCCCCCAGGTTGATCAGGGCAGAGGAGAGGCCCCGGGCGCGCAGAAGTTCCACGATCTTCGTCGAGGCGTAGCCCTTGGCGATGCCCCCCAGGTCCAGCGCCGCGCCGCGCCGCGCCAGCCGGACGGTGCCCCCTTCCCCCCTGGCCGGGGCGGGAGAGAGTTCCAGTCCTGCGGGGTCCGTCAGAGCCAGCGCCGCGTCCAGACTGGCCTGCTCCGGCAGAGAGAAAGCCTCCGGCTCATCCGGGTTTTGATTGATCTTCCAAAGCTTAGTGATGGGGCCAATGAGGGGATTGAAAACGCCTTCCGTGAGCTGGCACATCTCGCGGGCCTTCACGACGGCAGAGAAAACATCGGGAGAAACGGGCAGGGCGTCTCCCCCGGCGCGGGCGTTGATCTTTGAAAGGGCGGAGCCCTCCTGGTAGAGGGAGAGCTCATCGTTCAGGCGGTTAAGGAGAGCAAGGGATTCATCCAGGGCGGACCGCGTCTCCGCCTCTCTGCCCGTGGCAGAGAGGCGGATTACGGTATTCATGGAGAAACTGTCGCGTGAAAGAGTGACCTCCTGACAGAAATACCGCCAAAGGATACACCCGCCAACGCCCAGGGCAATCAGGAGGGCGACAAGGACAAGCCCCGCCGCGCGGCGTTTCCCTGTGGCTCCGCCCCCCCTGAGGCTATTCCTCGTCATTTGTATTGTCCGCCGAGAGAGGCTCATCCGGAACAGGGGCTGCGGTGTAGCCAAAGTTGGATGTGCGCGGCCTCCGTCTGGGTCTGCTCTCCGGTTTCGGTTCCGGTTTGGGCTCCGGCGTAAGGACCGGGGCTGGAACCGGCACCGGGGCAGGGTCCGGCTTCAGAATGGGGTCAGGGGCTGGTGCCGGCGCCGGGTTACCCCTCAGATCGTCGATGAACTGCGTTATCGTCTGGCGTATCTCCTGATAGCGAGGCTCGTCAATGAGGGCCCCAACGCCAGGAATCTTCTTCGTAATGTCCTCCGGCAGGGCAAGGAGGCAGCCCGCCGCAGCGACAAGCAGCAAAAGCAGCACAAGGAAGCACCCGCAGCCGCTGTTGCGCTGCTCCCTTCGCACCTGAAACGGGCGGACGTTGTCCCTGACGATGGGAACATCCATTCGGGGGACGATATCAATCCCCGCGTCGGCCAAAACGTTCTCCCGCGCGATGGCGTACTCCGCGTCCGTGATGTAGTTTTGGTTCAGAAGTTCGTTCAGGTCATCCAATTTACGTTTAATATCGCTGTTCATTATTCTTCACCCTGTTTTTCCCGCCTTATTTAAGGAAAAAATCCGGCGGATTTATTGTATTGTGTTATTATAGCAGAGATGGGGCGGCGGCCCCCCTAAGCTGAATAAAGAGGTGACGCAGGTGCAGAACTTCATGTGGTGGAACCCGACAATCGTCTTCTTTGGGAAGGGGACGATTACAAAGCTGGTGGAACAGCTCTCGGCAATGGGCGCCAGGAGTGTGCTGCTGCTCTACGGCGGCAAGGCTGTCTTTAAAAATGGGGCCTA
>JAIKZX010000209.1 GCA_024681935.1 Fretibacterium sp. | reverse complement strand
TCATGCCCGGCCTGGATCGTCATTTTATAAAAGTCCACATCACGGAGCCTCTGGCCGATACTTTCCGCGAGATTCAGTGGCATCCCACGCAGAAGGTCGAGGAAAGTTCTGAGGGAGGCATCTTCCTCACCGCCGAAGTTCCTCATCTGTCCGAGGTGGCCCGCTGGGTCCTTTCCGGAGCTCCTCATATTCAAGTCCTTGAACCGGAGGAGTTAAAGGGGCTGGTGAGGGAGTTTGCCGGGGAAGTGCTGAAGTATTTATAGTCTTTCCACTTTTATATAAAATATTGCTCCTCTCCGGCGAGCCAAACCCTGACCGCCTGGAGAAGGGTTTAGAGGAATGAACGAAGAAATGGCATCTACATGGCGTGACTGGATTACAAATAAGATAGCGTCTTTACAGGCCAGGCGTGCCGCCTTTCACGACGTTTTTCGGAACGAGCTGGGGACATTCTGGAACACGACTTTAGGCACAATCCTGACGTGCTTCGCGATTGTCGCGCTGATTATGCCATATCGTTTCTCATCCGGCGGCGTGACAGGCATCGCTCTCATCACCAACTACTTGTGGGGAATCTCTCCCGCGTGGGTGCTTTCGGTGGGAAACGCGCTCCTGCTGCTGTGGGGCTGGCGTTACCTTTCCCTGCGCTTTGCCCTGTGGACGCTCTATGTGTCGGCACTCACGAGCCTGGTGATTCCCCTTCTTGAATTAATCCCCTACCCGACCATCAGCGAACCCATGCTTGCCTCGCTCCTGGGCGGCGTGGTCGGAGGCCTCGGCTACGGAATGCTGTTCCGCGTCGACGCCAGCTCCGGCGGCATGGACGTTGTGGCCATGGCCGCAAAGAAACGGTGGGGCGTGGACGTCGGCATCATGTCGCTCTATCTCAACCTCTTTATTCACATCGCCTCCATCGCCATTGTCTCGCTGGAGCAGGTGCTGTTCGGCGTAATGCTTCTCTACGTTGAGAGCCTGACGGTCGACGGCGTGGTACGTTCCTTTCACCGGCGCACTCAGGCTCTGGTCATCAGCAACCACGCTTCCGAGGTGGCCGATTTTATCCTGTCCGAGCTGGGGCACACCGCGACCCTCATTCCCGCGCGGGGAGCCTATCGCGGGGTCTCCATCGAGCTGTTGCTGGTGGTGCTGCCCCGGCGGCAGGTCCCCTCATTAAAACGCCGCATCGCCGCCCTTGACCCGGCCGCCTTCGTAATCTTCTCCGACGTCTCTGAGGTCGTCGGAGAGGGATTTAAGAGCTGGATCCGGGCATAATTTCACTGCCTTGAGGTATAATTTTCTTTGAATAGGACAGCAAAAGGCGGGGGATTTAAATTATGAGAGAACATCGTTTTTTAAAATGGAATGGCGGGAAGGCAGTATCCCCCCGGGCTCTAATCTTAACGGTTCTGGTGGCGTGGGCTGTGCTGTGTTATGCCGTGTCCTGGGTCTGGGCAGCCTCCGATGCTACAGCATTAAACGGCCAGCAAGGGACTCCTTTAGCCCTCCCTCCCCAGGAGGAAGATGACAGGGAGAGGTCTAAGGAGGGCATTAAATTTGACCTTGGAGGGCTGGTGAGGACAGAAGAGGAGAGAAACGCAGATCTGCAAGTGGCGTTTTCCGAGCTCTCCTACGACATCAGCGAAGAGGATCAGGTTAGTCTCAGGCGGGGTCTCCGCATCTCAAAATCCAACTTTCTCCGGCTCTACCAAGATCAATGGCGTGCGGAGAACATGGGCAGAAAGCTTGAAAGGACCGTGAACGAGGCCTTTAAAGAGCAAACCCAGGACCTTATGACCGGCACTGCGGCTATCCAGATGGCCACGAACGAGGAACTCATCGAGAATATCCAAAACGCGATCAACTTCAAGTTCTCCCCCACTCAGGAGGCCTTTCTCGCCGACATTGAAGCAGAGTTTGGTTTCACGCTTCAGAAGGAAGTCCGAAACTTTTTCAACGAGGTGAGCGCCTACCTGTTGGCCAATACACGAAACCCCATGGTCCGCGCGGGGGTCCGCGAGCTGCACAACCGCGTCGTTCAGGACAACGAACAGGCCATTATGAGGCTCGTCCATGGCAGCCTGCGGGACAAATACCCGGACCTGCTGGCAGAGACCGGTATCGGGGGCGGGGTGAAGGCTGCTCTGGGCGTCGGTCTCCTGACGTATTATGTTAAAAAGAAACTGGCTGCCCACGCAGCCCGAAGCGTCGGCAAGAAGATTGCCAAGCATTCGCTGGGGAAGATTGTGGGCATGGGCATTCCCATCATTGGATGGGGCCTGATGGCCTGGAGCCTTTATGACTTCTACTCCCTTTCCGAGGAGGCGAAGGCCGAGGCATGTCATCAGTTCAACTCCATGAATCAGGCCATGTATTACAATCAGGTTCCGGAGGTCTACTGGGACAAAATGGAGCCCTTCGTTCTGGACAATTACCTCGCTGCACTTACCCGAATACAGGAGATGGGCGAACAGGCTGAAAGGCTCGCTAAGGACCCCCGTATCACCGCTCTGAGCGAAGGACTCAGCGACATCGCCCGCCTGGTGTTCTCCGAGCGGATGGCCAACGCTGTCACCTGCATTGGCGTGAAGGACGGCGATCCTGTCCCCTTCCTGTCCAACGGACGGGATTACGACGAGCTGCTCACCCACTTTGGAACGCTCATCCGCGATGCCTCACCAGACAGGTTTGAGTGGTTCGTCGATATGCTCCGCTGGAACAGCCTTACCCAAATACGAACCTGGTTTGACCTCGCGGGAGAAGACAAGTATTTTGAGATTTACGCCTCGTTCCCCAGGGACATCCTTTCGCAGTTTCCCCCAACGGAGGAGTCGCTGCAGACCCTCTTCTGGATGGCCCGCAACCTCACGTTGAGCGCGCGGAAGCTGGCCTGTTCCCTCACCGTCTCCGAGATTCGATGGGTGATGGAGGAGCTCCCCAGCCGTTTCGTTCCCCAGCTTTTTGGGGAGGAACATGACATTTCGGACATACGCATGGAGATTGCCCGTCTTGGGAAGATATCGGACCGTGAAGCCCGTGAGCCATGGCAGGGCGCATGGGAGTACCGCTGGTCGCGATATGGGTTCTACGTTGTTGCCGCCTTTGTGGCCCTCATCGCCGCAGCGCTGCTCCGTCCACTGGTAAGCCTTGTGCGGCTGTTCTCGGGAAAGAAGGGACGAAAGGAAAAGGAAGGCACTGAAAAGACCGCTGCATCACCTCTTCCTGTCGTTATCAATTTTCCTCAGGTCATGCCGGGAGGATTCCCGACAGGGCCTTCCGCCTATGCCGTTAAACTGAAAGTGTCGTCGGCGCTGGCCCCGGAGCTGAGCACTATCAGCTGGAACATGACCCAGACCGTGCTGCCCTGCGAAGAGGAAGTTGGCGCGCGCATTCTCTCTGTTCAAATGGATAATCTGGACGGCATTGCCCGCTGGGTGGCCCGCCACGCTGAGTATATTGAGGTGCTTCAACCAGAGGATCTGCGCGAAGCTGTGGACAGGCTCCGGACAGAGGAGGGAAATCCGGCATGAGCCTTATGATTTCGACGGGGGCCTTTCCCCCCTCCGGCACGCAGGAACTGGGCTTTGTTTACGGGACAAGCTGTCTCAGCAGGAACTTCGCCCGGGATATGACCGCGACGGTACGTAACGCAACAGTTGGAGGCGAACTGAAGACCTACTCGGACATGATGAGCGAGGGGGTCGAGCTGGCAAAGGAACGGATGCTGGAGATGGCCAGCACTCTTGGAGCCGATGGAGTTTACGCCGTGCACATCGCCACGCCCCAGGTTGCCGGCGGCGCGGCGGAGGTCATCATGTACGGCACTGCCTTCAGAAAAATATAGCTTCATGAGCCATGAGGACAAAGCTGAGAGGGCAGGGTAAATGATTACCATTATTCTGGCGGATGATCACAAACTTTTTCGGGAGGGGCTGCGTAAAATCCTGGAGTCAGAGGAAGGCCTCAGGGTTTTGGGAGAGGGAGCCAATGGTGAGGAAGCCCTTGAGCTTGTTCGCCGCTATCATCCCGACATTCTGCTCTTTGACATTCGGATGCCCGGGATGGACGGCCTGCAGCTTATCAAAAAAATGAAAGAGCTTGGCCTGAAGGTTGCCTCCATTGCCGTCAGCGCGTACGACGACGAAAACTACCTGACGGGATTGTCTGCGGAGGAGGTCCGTGGCTTTGTTCTCAAATCGTCAGGCAGCGTAGAACTGCTTGCGGCCATTCATGCCGTTCACAGGGGAGAGTCTTATGCTGATCCCAGCATCGCCGGAAAGATGATGTCCCATTTCTCAAAACACAGAGATGCGAACGACTTGATTGAAAGACTATCACCTCAGGAAAAGGTCATCCTCTATTGGATTGCGCAGGGGTACAGCAATCAGGAGGTGGCAAAACAGGCAGTCCTCTCAGAAAAGACGGTGAAAAATCACGTCAGTCATATGCTGAAGAAACTGGAGCTGAGAGACCGGACACAGGCGGCTGTTATGGCCTGGCGGATGGGTTTTGCCCAGCTAAGCCAGGATGCCCTGAAACCCAGGACGACATAACTCCCATTTGTCCTCTCTGTGTTATAATAAAAAAGGTAAAACTGTTGAGGAGTTTTACCGCGCGTAAGGGGAAAACGATTGAACAAATTTTTTTGAGGAGGTTTTCTTATGGCAAAGGCAAATGTGAATCGTGATGTTTGTGTTGGCTGTGAGTCTTGCGTCGGGACATGCCCCGTTTCGGCCATTTCGATGGATGGCGGCAAGGCCAAGGTAGACGAGGGCACATGTGTGGAGTGCGGCAGCTGCGTTTCCACCTGCCCAGTCAGCGCGATTTCTCAGTAAGCTCTTTTCAGTTTTGTCGGCGGGGAGTTTTTCTCCTCGCCTTTTTTTTATCCTGTGGTAAAATATAGACGGTGAATTGGAATTGTAAAGCAACTCGCACAGGGAGGTGAACACGATGCAGGTTACCTCGATGTTGTCAGCAGGATACCTGGAACCCAGCGTCCAGCTGGCAGGCCGGCATCAAAAGTCGCAGCAAGCGGGTAAGGAGATGGAATCCCTTCGCACGGCGGTTGTCGGGTCTTCTTCTATCGCTCAACAGGGAGAAGTGGCCGCGCTTTCCCGGAAAGAAGCGGACGTTCTGGCCCAGGAGCAGAGTCTGCGCGCGAAAACAGGCTTCACCGCAGAGGTCAGCACGGTCTATAGTTACACTCTGGGGCCTGATGGGAGGCGCTACATCACGGGGGCTTCCGTGACCATGAAGGGAAGCGAGGATGACCTGAACCGCGTAGGCGGAGGCGTCACTACAAAGGAACTCCAGTCTGAGGAGCAGAAGGCCAGCCAGGAGAAAATCTCGCCCACAGAGGACAAGTCCGGCTCCCGAAGCCCCGACAGCGCAGATAAAGGGAAGAACAGCTCGGGCGGCATAAATCTGTCCGAGGATCAGGAGTCTCAGCTCCGAGAGCTGGAACAGATACAGCGTGAAGTTATTGCTCATGAGGCGGCTCATCAGGCTGCAGCCGGAGCCTTGGGGGGCGGTGTAAGTTACACATACACCCAGGGACCGGACGGCAAAAGCTACATCACGGGGGGAGAAGTCCCCATCCAGCTTAAGCAGGGGTCCACGCCCGAGGAGACCCTACGCAATATGCAGCAGGTTCAGCGGGCGGCTATGGCTCCCGCAGACCCCTCAGGCCAGGACCGCCGGGTGGCAGCTAAAGCGGCGGCAATGGCGGCCCGCGCTCAGCAGGAAATTGCCGCAAAAGGGAGGACATCTCAGGAAAGAGAGGGCGTCACGGAGGTCGCCAGAGGAACGCCGGTTGCAGACGCACAGGAACAGCAGAAGAACGACCCCGGGAAGAACGGCGCAGCCTCAGTCGTGGCCTCTATTCGAGAAGCTCAGGTTCAGGCGCAGCTTTTATCCGCAGCTGCCTGAGAAACGTATAAAGGGGAAATAGAACAAGGGGGGAAGATATCATCTTCCCCCCTGTTTATTATGCTGTGGCCTCACGCTCCAGAACCTCACCGGGGCGGTCATGGATTTGCCGCAAGACCTCAATAGCGACCTCCAGGGCACGCTTGCCATCCCGAATACCCACCAGAGGGGGACGTTTGTCCCGGACGCAACTCACGAAGTGGGCCAACTCCAGCTTTAGCGGCTCGCTTTTTGGGAAGAGCGGCGTCTCTAATATCTCGGTCTGCCCATCGTTGCTGCTGACGCATCGGTTAATCTGTACCGTCTGCGTCTCGTAGTTCACCGTGATATGGCGCTGGCGCTCCATAATATCGAGCTGTCTCAGTTTCTTCTCGGAGACCCGGCTGACCAGAATATGAGCCAAAACCCCATTCTCAAAGGTGATCTGGGCGTCGGCGATATCCTCATGGTCCGTGTAGATACAGGCTCCCGCCGCAGCGATGCGGGCAATGGGCGACGGGACCAGGGAGAGAATAATGTCAATGTCGTGAATCATCAGGTCCAGCACAACGCCGACATCATTGATTCTCGGTGAGAACGGCCCGATGCGCTTGGCCTCCAGGTAGATGGGGCTGTGGGCCGTCTGGGAGATGTAACGAATGGCGCTGTTGAAACGCTCGATATGCCCCACCTGAAGCACCAGGTCCCGTTCCGCGGCAAGCCGGAGAAGCTCCTCTGCCTCCTCAGGACGTGTGGTCACCGGCTTTTCCACCAGCACATGAATCCCCGCCTCCATCGCAGCCCGTGCAATCTCGTAGTGAAGGCTGGTGGGCACCACAATGGAGAGCGCGTCCGGTGACTGCCGTTCAATCAATTCCTCCAGCGAAGCATAGGCGGAGACACCAAGATGATCTCCGATAAGGCGGGCTCGTTCGATGTCGCTGTCCGCCACCCCCACCAGGCGTGCATCCAAAAGCTCCGTGTAAACCCGGGCATGATGCTGCCCCAGATGTCCCACCCCAATGACTCCAACCTTCTTGACCGAGTCCATCACATCACCCTCTCTACACAGGCTCAAAAACATCATGAACCTTTACTTATATTATCCCCCCTCCCCCGTTCTTTGTGGCGCACGCTCCTCCCCCCAAAAAATGGAACGAACACCTCACGAGTCGTAAGGAAACCGGGCCCCTTTCCCGGACGATCGTCACTCCTGCATCACAGCGCTGTTCTTCATTCTTTTTTGAACGACCTGTGCCCTCACTTTTCACGCGATAATCACTATGTCATATCAAAAGGGCGCCGCAGAAACGGCGCCCTGAAATACTGTTTTGCTCCCTGGTCTTCCCCCTGGGGAGAAAACTCACTTGAAGAACTTCTCCCAGTACCCCACTATCAGGATGCCCAACATGATGAGGGGGGCAGCGTAGGTCAGGTACCATCGGAGTCCCCTGGGGAACTTCAGCCCGGTCCCGGAGTCAACTTCCTTAATGAAGTTATCCCAGCCCCAACCGTAGCGTGTCACGCAGAAGAGGATGTAAATGGTTGTGCCGATGGGGAGGATATTGTTGCTCAGAATGAAGTCCTCCAGGTCCAGAACGTTCGATCCCGGCCCCAGCGGCTGGAAACTGCCCCAGATATTGAACCCAAACGCGCAAGGCAGAGACAGCACGAAGAGCCCGATGCAGGTCACGATGGACGCTTTCACACGGCCCCAGTTCAGCCGGTCCATGAAGCAGGCAATGATGTTTTCAAAGACCGCAATGACAGTGGAGAGTGCCGCGAAGCTCATAAACAGGAAGAACAGAGTGCTCCACACCCTCCCCTGAGGAAGCTGATTGAACATATTGGGCAGCGTGACGAAGATTAGTCCAGGGCCCGCACCGGGGTCAATGCTGTAGGCAAAGCAAGCCGGGAAGATAATCAAGCCAGCCGTGAAGGCCACAAAGGTGTCCAGCCCCGCGACGAGCAGCGACTCCCCCATCAGAGAGCGCTCGCGGCTGATGTAACTCCCGAAGATTGCCATGCTGCCAACGCCAAGCCCCAGAGTGAAGAACGCCTGCCCCAACGCGGCATAGACGCTGGTCCACAATCCGCTTTTTACAAGATTGTCAAAGCGAGGCATCAGGTAGAAGCTCAGGCCTTTCTCCGCACCCGGCAATGTCACGCTCCGCACCGCCAGGGCAATCATGATAATCAAAAGGCCGCTCATCATGACTTTTGTGACGCGTTCCACGCCCCTTCTCAGCCCAGCACAGCAGACAGCAAAGCCAATTGCCACTGCCAGAAACAACCACGCCGCCGTCGCCTGGGGGGCGGACACCAGCCCGCCGAACGCTGCCCCCACCTGGTCGGGCGTCAGTCCTTCAAGCTGTCCCGCACCGGAGTACCAGGTGTAGGCCAGCATCCAGCCCGTCACCACGGTGTAGTACATCATCAGCAGAACGCAGCCAATCCAGCCCACATAACCCCACAGACCCCATACCCTGTGCTGTTGACACAGGACATGAAAGGACTGGCTCACGCTCTTCTGTGAAGCACGCCCCACTGCGAACTCCATCACCAGGATGGGCAGCGCAAGGAACAGCAGAAAGAAAAGGTAGAGCAACACAAAGGCCGCGCCGCCATACTGCCCCGTGATGAAAGGGAAACGCCACACGTTCCCCAGCCCGATAGCGCACCCTGCCGACAGGAAAATAAAGCCCAGCCGGCTTCCTAAAGTCTCCCTTGAACGATTTTCCATTTACAATCAATAAAAACGTTCTACTTCACAAACGTCTGCCAGTAGCCCGCCACCAAAATGACTAAGAAAATAATCGGGACGACATAGGTGAAATAGGCGCGCAGAGCGACGGGGAACTTCAATCCCTTGCCCTGATCTGCCTCTTTGACGAAGTTATCCCAGCCCCAGCCGTAGCGCGTTACGCAGAACAGCAGGTAGATGAGGGAGCCGATGGGAAGCAGGTTGTTGCTGACGATGAAATCCTCCAGGTCCAGGACACCGCTCCCGGCTCCCAGGGGCTCGAAACTCGCCCAAATGTTGAACCCTAAAGCGCAAGGCACGGAAAGCAAAAAGACGGATACAGCCATGAATACCGTAGCACGTTGTCTTGTCCAGCCCATCCGGTCCATGAAGCAGGCAATAATGTTCTCAAACACGGCGACAACCGTGGACATTGCGGCAAAGCTCATGAACAGGAAGAACAGCGTCCCCCATATCCGGCCGCTGGGCATGAAGTTGAACATACTGGGCAGCGCAACGAAGATAAGACCGGGGCCCGCACCAGGGTCAATGTTGTAGGCAAAACACGCCGGGAAGATGATGAGCCCTGCCATGAGAGCCACAAAAGTATCCAGTCCGGTGATAATCAGGGACTCGCCCATCAGGCTGCGGTCGCGGCCAATGTAGCTGCCGAAGATTGCCATACTGCCGATGCCAAGGCTCAGCGTGAAGAATGCCTGCCCCAGTGCGGCGTAGACGGTGGTCCAAAGGCCGCTGGAAACGAGTTTGCTGAAGTCGGGCTTCAGGTAGAACTCCAGGCCCTTCTCCGCGCCGGGCAGCGTCACGCTGCGGATGGCTAACGCAATCATAATTGCAAGCAGTCCGCACATCATGCCCTTTGTGACGTATTCCACGCCCTTTCGGAGCCCTGCACCGCAGATCAGGAAACCAAATATGACAGCCAGCGCCATCCAGAACGTTAATTCACCCGGATTGGCCAGCAAACTGCCGAAAGATGCTCCAATCTGCTCGGCCGAGATGCCGTCCAGTCGTCCTGCCGCGAAGTAATAGGTATAGGCCAGCATCCAGCCCGTCACCACTGTGTAGAACATCATCAGGATGTAGTTGCCAAACCAGCTCGCGTAGCCCCACAGATGCCAGATTTTATGCTCCGGCCGAAGAACAGCAAATGACTGCGACACGCTCTGCTGCGACGCACGCCCCACAGCGAACTCCATCACCATGATAGGCAGCGCCAGAAACAGCAGGAACATGATATAAATCAGCACAAAAGCCGCACCGCCATACTGTCCCGTGATGAAGGGGAAACGCCAGACATTCCCCAGCCCGATGGCGCACCCTGCCGAAAGGAAGATAAAACCAAGCCGGCTGCCAAAACTCTCTCTGGAACTCCTTTTTTCCATTGCTTAAACCCTCTCCTTTGTAACGGGAACTGTCCAGCCGAAGGGATCCGGCCTTGTGCCCCATTGAATGCCGGTCAGCTCGTCGTAGAGCTTCTGCGACGTCGCCCCGATATTGAAACCATTAACGGTGTACTCCTTCCCCTCATAGGCCAGAGCGCCAATGGGGGAGATGACGGCGGCCGTACCAACGCCCCAGGCTTCTTCCAGTGAGCCGTCCTTTGCGCTGCTGATGAGTTCATCGACACTCAACAGGCGCTCATCGACGGGGGTCCCCCAGGACTTCATCAGCTCAATAATCGATTTGCGCGTGATGCCAGGCAGGATTGAGCCGGTGAGCGCAGGGGTAACGACCTTGCCGGCAATCCTGAACATAACGTTCATTGCGCCGACCTCCTCTATGTACTTGCGCTCCACGCCGTCCAGCCAAAGAACCTGAGAGTAGCCTTTTTCCATCGCGCGGTCGCCGGCCCGGTTGCTGGCCGCGTAGTTTCCACCGCACTTGGTGTAGCCCGTGCCACCCCGGACGGCGCGCACGTCCTCAGTCTCCAGCATAATTTTAACGGGCTTCAGTCCTTCGCTGAAGTAGCTGCCTACGGGAGACAGGATGATGATGAACATCGCCTGATGGATGCCGTGGAGTGCCAGCTCCGGGTCGATGGAGAAGACGAAGGGCCGGATATAGAGCGATGTGCCGGGGTCAGAGGGCACCCATGCCTGGTCCACCTCAACAAGAGCGCGAATGGCCTCAACGGTGTCCTTGGGGTCCAATTGCGGCAGAGCCATGCGCTCGCACGATGAATTCAGCCTCAGCGCGTTCTCCATAGGCCGGAACAGGTGGATGCTGCCGTCCTTCCAACGGTAGGCCTTCAACCCCTCAAAGACCTCCGCAGCGTAGTGAAAGACGCTGGCCGCCGGGGACAGGGCGATAGGCGCAAAGGGGACGATGCGCGGGTTGTGCCACTTGTCCTTGTCTGTGTAGTCCATCACGAACATATGGTCCGTGAATATGGACCCGAAACCCAGCGTGTCCGACGGCGGTAACTTGCCGGGACGGGGGTTTTTGGTGATTGAGATGTTCATAATACGACCTCCAATGATTTAGTTTGCTTTTCCAGAAGCCCTAAAACTCCTGAACTTAAAAAATTATTATACAACAAACTTTGTTTCACAGTACCCCCCAGAAGGGCATCCTGTAAAAAAACGGCCCCGCCGGGGCGGAGCAGCATATGGGCTTCAGAGCGCTATCCAACCTGAAATGGAGAGCCCTCCATTCTCAGACCTCAAACCTCTTCATGGCCTCGGCCGCACGGCTGCGATAAGCGGCAGCGCGCTGGCGCTTGTCTTTGACGCGCTGTTCAAGGGGAGGAAAGATACCCAGGTTCATATTCATGGGCTGAAAGTGCGCGGGGTTGGCTGTGTGGAGATAATGCAGCAGGGAGCCGATAGCCGACTCCTTCGGCCAAACGGGCAAAGGGCGGCTCTGAAGCAGACACGCAGCGTTAATCCCCGCCACAAGCCCCATCGCCGTGCTCTCCATGTAGCCCTCCACCCCCGTGATCTGTCCGGCAAGGAAGAGGTCCTGGCGTCCAATGGACGTAAGCCGGAGCCATGGGTCCAGCACGGCAGGCGCGTTGACGGACGTATTGCGGTGCATCACTCCAAAGCGCACGAACTCCGCCTTCTCCAAACCGGGGATAAGGGAAAACACACGCTTCTGTTCCCCCCACTTCAGTCCCGTCTGGAAGCCCACGAGATTGTACAGCGTTCCCTCCGCGTTGTCCTGACGCAACTGAACCACCGCCCAAGGTTCACGCCACGACTTGGGGTCATCAGGGACCCCGCTGTGAGGGTCACGGAGACCGACAGGCCGCAGAGGGCCAAAGCGCATCGTATCCATCCCGCGTTCCGCGAGGGCCTCAATGGGCATACAGCCCTCAAAGTACATTCCCCGCTCAAAATCGTGTGGCAGGGCCCGGTCCGCAAGGAGCAGCGCATCCCGGAAGGCTTGGTACTCCTCCTTGTTCATGGGACAGTTGATATAGCATTCACCGCCGCGCCCGTAGCGCCCTGCAGTGAATGCCCGTTCCATATTGATGGACTCCTTCGTCACGATGGGGGCAACAGCGTCAAAGAAGGCAACGTAATCCGCCCCCAGCACAGCCCGCAGCGCGTCCGCCAGGGAAGGGGCAGTCAGGGGACCGGTGGCGAGAATCGCTGGCCCCTCCGGAAGTGAGATAACCTCTTCGCGGATAAGCTCTATGTTGGGATGCTCTGTGATGCGCTCTGTCACAAGAGTGGAGAAACGCCCCCGGTCAACAGCCAGCGCCCCACCTGCCGGGACTCGCGTCTCACGCGCGCAGGCGAGGATAAGCGAGCCATCCATCTCCAATTCTTCCTTGAGGATGCCCGCAGCGGTGACGTGTTCCTCCGGTCCCGGTTCAATAACGCCTCCAAAGGAGTTGCTGCAAACCACCTCAGCCAGTTGTGCTGTCTTATGTGCCGGCGTCGTGGCAAGGGGGCGCATCTCAAAAAGTCGGACAGCGAACCCTCGATCCGCCAGCTGCCACGCAGCCTCGCAGCCGGCCAGTCCTCCTCCGATGACGCTAATCCTTTGCATATTCTCCTCTCCTCAACAGCCCTCCGCACCGCGGTACGGGCAACTTCAGGCTTGCGCAAAAGGCATGGAAGAAGGTTATCCTGCTCATCATAAACCGCCATTTTGCAGAAAATTCAGCCTTAATCATTATACTATAAGTTACATTACAAAACCATAAGTTAAAGAGAATTACCTCATCAGATATGTCACGATGGGGTTTTACCAGTCTTTCTCTCTCTTTACTATGTCATCAGGCCATCAGTTTTTCGAAGTGCTGAACACTTTTCCGGCCAGAATTGATATAATTATCTCAGAATGAGAACGAAGAAGGACGAAGGTTATGACGAATTCATCCGTCAGGCACAAACAAAACAGGACAGAGGAGAGAGTATGACATTCCCATGCATTATCGGCAATATTGGAAATGCATAGAAGCGTAACTTAAGGTGCAGCTGCCATAAGGATGTTAAAAGCGGAGAAACAGGTTATGGACAGGACAACAGATGACTCCGCTTCAATATTGGCTTCTATCCGGAATATTACAAAAGCTGTTTCTCCAGGAACACTATAACGAAAACGGCGCGTTACTACCCCGCTGTGGGCCGAAAACGCGGCTTGTGGACTTATATCATGATGAACAAAGTATTCGCAGGACAAAAAACTTATGCCTGTATCGACCTCAAGTCTTTTTACGCCTCGGTTGAATGCAGTGACAGAAACCTTGATCCGCTCAGGACCAATCTCGTTGTCGCCGACCCGACAAGGACAGAAAAAACCATTTGTCTGGCCGTGTCTCCCTCCCTGAAGGCTTACGGAATCTCAGGACGTGCCCGGCTGTTCGAGGTTATTCAGCGTGTAAAGGAGGTCAATGCCGATCGGTTCAGGAAAGCGCATCATTTAGGACTTTTGCCCCTGCGGGAGGACAAAAGCTATTCCTTTAAATCCAAATCCTTTGACGCTGACGCTCTCGCTTCTGACCCGTCTCTGAAGTTGTCGTACATCGTAGCGCCGCCGAGGATGAAGCGATATGAAACGGTCAGCGCAGAGATTTTCTCAATCTATATGAAGCACATCAGCCCTGACGACATCCACGTTTACAGCATTGATGAGTGCTTTATGGATGTAACTTCTTACATAAAGAACCACAACATCACCGCTCATGAGCTCATTCTGACGATGATACGCGAAGTCCTTCAGGAGACAGGCATAACCGCCACGGCGGGAATAGGGACAAATCTGTACCTCGCAAAGATCGCTATGGACATTGTTGCCAAGCACGTCCCGGCGGACAAGGACGGCGTGAGGATTGCGGAGCTGGATGAAAGGAGTTACCGTGAAAAACTCTGGAGCCACGAAAAACTAACGAACTTCTGGCGCATTGGTCTCGGGACAGAAAAGCGTTTATCAATGCTTGGATGCCGCACTATGGGTGACGTTGCCAGATTAAGCATAAAGAATGAACAGAGCCTGTATGACACCTTCGGGGTCAACGCGGAGCTGATAATCGACCATGCATGGGGATGGGAACCAACGGAAATCTCCACGATAAAGGCATACAAGCCGGAGTCCAAAAGCCTCTCATCGGGTCAGGTACTCATGGAACCATATGACTTTGAGAAGGGAAAACTCATCGTCCAGGAAATGACCGAGCTTCTGACACTGGATCTGGTCAGCAAAGGCGTCGTTACAAAAAAAATCGGGCTTTATATCAGCTATGACCGTGAGAGCCTCACCGTCGTCAAACAAGGGAGATCCCTCAGGGATTCTATCTATAATGTCGCAAAGACAGGACAGAGATATACCGGTGTCGTGACCGCAGACTATTACGGCCGGCCTCACCCCAAAGGCACGCATGGATTAGGGAATATAGACCGATGGACAAGCAGTACCCGTCGAATCATGGAAGTGATGATGAGCCTCTATGACCGGATTATCGACCCGGATCTGCTGATACGCCGCATCAATGTCGTTGCGCTGAACATCGTAAGCGAGGACGAAATCCCTCCCCAAGAACCGGAGCAGCTTGACCTGTTCACGGATTACACGGCATTAAAGAAGAATCGAACCGACGAAAAAGCGCAGGATGACAAGGAGCGCAAGCTGCAGGAGGCAACCCTGCTTATTCAAAAGGAATATGGCAAAAACGCTATACTTAAAGGCTTTAACTTACAGGAAGGGGGAACCACGTTAGCCCGGAACCAACAAATAGGCGGCCACAGGGCCGGGGATGACACTGCCGCAATAGGAATCGTCGAAAGCACCGAAATTATGCTCGATTATCAGCAGGACAGGTTGGGAACAGGCACACAAAGACGCGTGATTGCAAAACCCGCTCCCCAAAGGGAGCTTAACCCGCACATTATCTATGCGGACATCATTGATATGCCTCACCACCAGTCCACCACCCGCGCGCACATGAGCCTTCATGACCGTGCTGCGCAGTTCAGCCCCTTCGCTGCCCTCTCAGGCTATGAACAGATGATACAGGATGAGGTAAGGCTTTATGAACACAGATAATGATTCAGGAATAGGGAATTTAATAATTACTCATTGGAACAGGTCGGCGGGTACTGTCAGGAATTACGCGCAAAACAGCTTTCAGTCCCGGTGAATAAATTCAAGCGGCAATGGAGGTGCTGTCCATTGCCGCCGGATGTTTCATGTTCAGGAACTTCTGATTGCCCACCTGTGTTTCTGCAGCATAGCGCAGCCTGACATCAACGCAGCCTTCGCTGTGGAAGAACCGGGACAGAGCATGCCCCCTATCGTCAACCG
>JAIKZX010000199.1 GCA_024681935.1 Fretibacterium sp. | reverse complement strand
TCTCTCTTCCCCGCCCTGCTTGCTATAATATCATTATAACGGACATGAGAGGATGGTTTAACATGAGCGCCGAGAAGATCGCCGCAGTTGGGGCCAATATTGCAGAGAAGGCCACGATGATATGGAACGTGGCCGATATGCTGCGCGGCCCCTTCAAGCCCCATGAATACGGCCTTGTCATCCTGCCCATGACGGTGGTGAAGCGCTTCCATGACTGCCTGCTCCCAACGTGACAGGCCGTTCAGGACGCCTATGAGAAGGTCAAATCCCTGGCGGTTATCGAGGGATTCCTGACCCGTGCCTCCGGATACCAGTTCTATAACATCAGCAAATTCACCTTCGATAAGCTCCTTGCGGACCCGGATAACATCGAGGCCAACTTCCGCGACTATCTGGCGGGGTTCTCCGTCAACGTGCAGGACGTCCTTGCCAAGTTCGAGTTTGATAACGTCATCCGCCGCATGGTGGAGAGCAACACCCTGTATCTGGTCATCAAGGAGTTCAACTCCCCCAAGGGCTACCTTGGGCCGGACAAGATCGGCGCGGTGGACTGCGGCTATATCTTTGAAGATTTGGTGCGCCGGTTCTCTGAGTCCTTCGGCGAGGAGGCCGGGGCGCATTTCACCAGCCGCGATATCATCTACCTCATGACCGACCTGCTCCTGTCCGATGCGGACTTGACCTCCACGGGGAACGTCACGGTCTATGACATGGCGATGGGGACCAGCCAGATGCTTTCCTGCATGGAGGAGCGAATCCATGACCTGAACAGCGAGACGGAAGTCACCTGCTTTGGGCAGGAGTTCAACCCCTCCACCTTTGCCATCGCCAAGGCCGACATGATGATCCGCGGAGGTGACCCCAACAATATGCGGTTCGGCGACACGCTCTCCGACGATCAGTTCAGCGGCTACACCTTCCAATACTGCATCAGCAACCCGCCCTTCGGCATTGACTGGAAGCGGGAGCAAAAAGCGGTTGAGGCAGAAAACAAAAAAGGCGAGCTGGGCCGCTTTGCTCCTGGCCTGCCGAAGATCAGCGACGGGCAGCAGCTCTTTGTCCTGAACGGCCTCTCCAAGCTGGCCCCGAACGGGCGAATGGCCATTATCCAGAACGGCTCACCGCTGTTCTCCGGCGACGCGGGGAGCGGCCCCAGCAGCATCCGGAAGTACATCCTTGAAAACGACTGGCTGGACGCCATCATCCAGCTCTCCACCGACCAGTTCATGAACACGGGCATCAGCACCTATATCTGGGTGTTGTGCAAGGACAAGCCCGCGCACCGGGCCGGAAAGGTTCAGCTTATCGACGCGAGCCACTGTTACGAGCCACGGCGGAAGTCCATCGGCACCAAGCGCAACGACATCTCCGACCTCTGCCGGAGCCTCATCGTCCAGGCTTACGGTGAGTTCAAAAACGGCGCGATTTACGGCGACAAGGGCGGCGTGTACTGTCAGAGCAAGGTCTTCAACTCCGAGGAGTTTGGATATCACAAGATTGTTGTTGAGCGGCCGAAGCGGGACGAGCAGGGCAACGTCGTCACGAAGCGCGGCAAGCCCGTGGCGGACTCGAGCCTGCGGGACACGGAGAACGTGCCGCTGACCGAGGATATAAATGAGTATTTCAAGCGCGAGGTTCTGCCCTACGCGCCGGACGCATGGATCGACAAGAGCAAGACCAAGGTGGGCTATGAGATCCCCATGACGCGGTATTTCTACGAGTACCAGGCCCCGGAGAAGGTCGAGGACATCATGGAGCGTATCAGGGTGCTGGAGCGGGATATTGCCGGTGGGCTGAAGGCTTTGTTTCACGAAAATGCTTAGTTCATGTCTTCCGGATTTTACAGACAGTGTCTGCAAAATTGAAGTCGTTATAGAGAGGACTAAACCATGACACGGCCAATGAAGGACAGCGGGATTGAGTGGATTGGGCAGATACCTGAAAATTGGCAGACTGCAAAAATTAAATATTGCTGCGATATTATAATGGGGCAGTCGCCTGATTCAAATGACATAAAAGAAAGTGGTAATATTCCTTTTATGCAAGGGAATCGTGAGTTTGGAACACGTTATCCTCATCCAACTGTTTTTTGTGATTCATGCTCAAAACATAGTAGAATTGGAGATATATTGATGTCTGTCAGGGCACCAGTTGGAGCAATCAATGAATCTGACAGAATATATGGCATTGGGCGCGGACTCTGTTCAATAAAAGCGGATAATATTGATAATGTTTTTTTGAAATACTATTTGATGAAGTCTGTAAACGACCTTCAGTACTATTCTAATGGCAGCACTTTTGAAGCTATTACTACTGAAATACTTAATTCTTTTACTTTAGTTCTTCCTCCTGGGAATGACCAGAAAAATATCGCCGCCTACCTTGACGCCCAATGCGCCGCGATTGACACTCTCATCGAGCAGACCCGCGCCTCGATTGAGGAATACAAGAAACTGAAACAGGCCGTCATCACCCAGGCCGTCACGAAAGGCATCCACCCCGGCCGCAAGATGAAGGACAGCGGGATTGAGTGGGTAGGGGAAATACCGGAGGAGTGGGGGATTGCAAAAATTAGCAGCATAGGCACAACATGTAGCGGCGCAACTCCTCTGCGTTCCAATGAAACAGACTTTTTCAATGACGCTACAATACGATGGGTTAGAACATTAGATTTAAATGACGGACTTGTCAGCGATACATCTGAGAAGATAACAGAATTAGCATTACAAAATTCAAGCTGTAATATTATGCCTGTTAATACGATATGTGTTGCTATGTACGGTGGCTCCGGCACTATTGGAAAATGTGGCCTACTTACTCAACCATGCGCCACAAATCAGGCTGTATGCTCGATAGTTTGCAAACAAGATTGTATTATGCCAATGTATTTGCTCTTTCAATTACAGGCAATAAGACAATATTGGATGATTTTCGCTGTTGGAACAAGAAAGGACCCTAACATAAGCCAAGATATTGTAAAAAATATGAGGACTATTCTTCCTCCTTTAGCTGAGCAACAAGAAATCGCCGCGTATCTCG
This sequence comes from Fretibacterium sp., assembly GCA_024681935.1. Taxonomy (GTDB): domain Bacteria; phylum Synergistota; class Synergistia; order Synergistales; family Aminobacteriaceae; genus JAFUYV01. Next base: position 152 of record JAIKZX010000199.1, on the reverse strand, counting down.
ACGAAAAATGCGCCGCTATCGACGCGATGATTGATAAAAAAGAACAGCTTGTTTCAGAGTTGGAAAGCTATAAAAAGTCCCTGATCTTCGAGTACGTGACGGGGAAAAAGGAGGTCACGGCGTGATGGGCAAAAAGAAAGATGTCGCTGTCC
>JAIKZX010000163.1 GCA_024681935.1 Fretibacterium sp. | reverse complement strand
GCGGTGGCTGTTGCGGCCGTGGCATCCCCGCCCGCTATATTCTGCTGGGAGGACAGCATGTCGCGCTCCATCTGGTCCGCCATCTGGTCCAGCGCTTCCTTCTGCTCCTCCGCCACGCTCAGGCGGGTGAACACAGCCCCGGGCAGATGCGCCCTCCGGGTGAAGCCCCCCGCCCGCGTGATGAGGTCGGACAGGCGTTCGCCCTTCAGCATCGCGTAGGTCCCCGGACGCATCACCTCGCCCGTCACCGTCACCATCTTCTGCGTGTCCCACTCCGGGATGACCAGGACGGTCAGACGGTCGTTGCGCTCCAACGGCAGATTGTGAGCCGAATCACCCTGCATCGCCGCCCGGAGGTCGATCATAAATCGCTCGTTCACGGGGCCCTCCTGCGACGGCGTCACCCGCGTCAGCTCGGCCCTGTCCGCAGCTGTGGGCAAAAGCCCCCCCGCCTGATTGATCAGGTCCATCACCCGCGTCTGCCCCGGTGACACCGCATACGTTCCGGGACGGAACACCTTGCCCATGACGTTCGCCGTGGCCGTGAAGTTCATCACGGGGAACAGGCGCAGAACATCCCCATCCTCCAGCAGCACCTCCGCAAGCTCGGGGAAACTTCCCTCCAGCGCCCCGCGGTATGCCTGATTATATACTTTAAAATACTGTATCCGGCCCTTGAACGTCTGCGCGTTCAGCCCGCCGGCGATATAAAGCAGGTCCTTCACCCGCGTGCTGCCGTTCAGCTCGTACACGCCGGGGTTCCGCACCTCACCCGCAAGCCCCACCAGCGGCCCAACCGGCGGCACGAAGATCACGTCCCCAGCCTCCAGCCTCACGTCCTGAGTCTTGTCGCCCTTCAGCAGCATGGCATACATATCAAAAGTCGTAATCGTCCGGCTGCCTCGCTTCAGCTCAATCCGGCGCATCGACCCCGCCTCGGAGGGACCGCCGGAGGCCAAGAGCGCGTTCACCAGCGTCGCAAATGACGACACCGTATAGGCACCCGGCCGGCGGACGTTCCCTGTCACATAGACCATGATAGACCGCAGACTGCCCATGGACACATTCAGCTGATAGCCTGTGAAATACTGGTCAAACCGGGCATGGAGCACCCTCCGCGCCTCGTTGAGATTATAACCCGCCAGGCGGACCGCACCGATATACGGTACAACAGCCATCCCGTCCCGGTCGATCTGGACCTGGCAGCTTCCCTCCTCCGGGATGCCCCAGACAGTGATGGTCATCTCATCGCCGGGGCCAAGAAGATAGTCCGGCGTCACGGGCACGGAGTCCAGCGGCGCGTAGGTCGAGGGCGGCTGGCGAAAGAATTTCATCCCATACCGCGGCATACGGCGCAAAAGCTCCTCTATCGGAGTCCGCGTGATTCTTGTATCCCTGGTGCTCCTGGGATAGGACAAACTCTTCTTTGTTGTCTCTTTTCCTCCGGCCCCGGAAGTATCTTTACCGGTCGACTGACCGGACTGTGTTTGTCCCTGCTGTCCCTGCTGTCCCCGCTGTCCCTCCTGGCCTTGCTGTCCCTGCAATTCCTCCTGTTCCTGCTGGTCCCTTATCTCCTTCAGTTCCTTAAGATAAACTTCATTGTCCCAGTTCAGTGCCTCGTCAAAGAGCTGATTGATTTCCTCCTCCGTCAGCTCCGGCTGAGGGGGTTCATACATCCAGGCGTAGTCATCCGGCATCGGGACATCACCTGGAAGCCTCTGAGAACCGGCGGTCAGATCCCGTGAGACATTCCAGCGCGACCATACCTGGGGAATAGTCGCCCCGGCAGCACAGGCAGACAGCATAAAAAATATGGCCGCTGTCCACAACAAAAGCTCTCCACGCCGCACACTGCTCAACGACATCATCCTCAAAACCCCTCAGTCCTCAATTTTTTTCCTTTGTCCGTGGAAAGAGAAGCTCCGCAAGGCTCCGGGCCCCGGCGTCCCTCTCCGCAACATCCTCGAAGGAGCAATACTCCTTCAGGAGCTGAGTTACATTCTGTTTCAGCACCATGGGCCGCAGCTGTCCCAGCAGACGCTCCGGCGTGCGGACGTGCCCGCCCTCGCGGCCCGCATGAATGCGCCAGGCCGAAATCAACAGCGTGTCCTGCTCCCAGACGTGGTCGCTGGGACGGCCCAGCCAGCTTCCAAACCACTTCTCCGCCGGAATCTCCATGTGGACCCCCACACGGGTGTAATCCTTGCCGGTGACCAGCCGGTCCGTCCGTGTCCACCAGAAGCCAAGGGACGTATCGTCCCAGTGGCGGACCGCCGCAATTTTCACAC
>JAIKZX010000126.1 GCA_024681935.1 Fretibacterium sp. | reverse complement strand
GAGATACTGTATTGGCCAATTTTTTTGTTGTTTGTCTGTCTGTGGCTCATCAATGAACAGCAGGGAAGTTACAAAATTGCCGTTTTAGAGGGGCTTTTATGTTACTTTGGTTATCTGACCAAGGAGATGTTCCTTGCTCTTATGCTGGCGTATACTGCTTTTGAAATCATCTGGCCGCTGCTCAGTCATTCCCGATATCAGAAGAAAAAGTTTATAATGTTGTGTGTTTTTCTGGCGGTCTTTATGTTTTGTCATGTTGTGATGAAACTGACGCTGTTCCGGGGCCTTGGAAATTCCTATAATCAGATGGGAATTGAGGCAATCATGTCGTTTTATAAATTTGCATATATGATGTATGCGTTTTTCTATTCTCTTGCTGCTTTATCAGCAGCAGTCCTTATCATCCCATTTATCTATCCGGTTATTCATTTTAAAACACTCAGCGAGGATGGACGCAAACTTTTTTGTTACGTTGTTTTGTTTTTTCTGATTGCGTCAGCGACCATAGCGTATACGATTTCCGTCAGGGAAGACATTGGAAGAATTGCTCCAAGATTTCATTTGAGATATTTAGGTCCTGCCTGTATCCTTCTCCTTACGGTTTTCTTCAGTTGTATACAGCGGTTAGAACTGGATGTCATGAAAAAAAATCTAAGAAATATTGTCTATTTTATGATTGTCGTATCACTTTATATGTTCTTTATTTTAAAGGGGACAATAATTGGAAGCTCTGTTGACCAATTCACGTTGTTGTGGCACGTGTTTTTGAGTAAATATCGATTGTATCCAGCTTCCTCAGGGATAACTGACAATGGGATAATCATTTACCTTGGCGCTTACCTTGCAAACTTTTTTATAATATTGATAGTGACCGGATTCTTGTATGTATGTTATAAAAGCAAAAAAAGGGCTGTGGTATATTTGATGATTATTTTTACTGCAGTGTGTATGGCGAATAATGTTGCAGCCTATAAACTTATATATAATTCTTGCTATCGCGATAGCGCCACATTGAAGGAAGTAACTTCTATGAATGATTATTTTAAGAATATGAAAAGAGAATTAAGTATTTTATATCTTACAGAGGGGGATAAGATCAATAAACTCAGTCATTGTATGGATACCTATATGGATTATACAAACAACCTCTATTATGTGGACGATATCTTCTTAACATCTAAACATAAAGGTGAAGTTATAAATATTGCCGGAACGGTTTTACGGGAGCATATTTGGGATACTCCGTATGAAGGCGTCAAAGCCATTGATTACATCATTCTGGAGAACTCCATTGACCTGGGGGACAAACGGCTTGCCAACGTGGAACGTGTAGACGAGATCAGCGGCGTACACTACACGGTGTACAAGAATCTTGATCCGGCGGTTATTGAACTGAGATAATCCAGGAAGGGCTGGTCAAAAATCATGCACAGATCAGCCTGCAGTCCCTTCAGCCGATGGGATAATGCTGAAGGAGACTCTGGTTGTAATGAACCCAGTAATCATTGTCCTCGTCATCCAGTGCAAAATAACTCCTGTAGTCCTCCCGTATCAGGTTCCCCATGCGGGCGAGTCCTGCGTTGAGGTGGGATGAGAGGACGGGAACGACGCAATCCGTCCGTCTCGAGCGGATTGCGCTGAGCAGTTTTTCATGGTCACTGACAATTTCCTGATAGCCTAAGGTGCTGACAAAATCAAGCATCCTGAAACGCTCATAGTTTATGTCGTTTTGTATCATATCCCAGATGCCAGTGCATCTCATTTTTGAGAACCAGAATTGATGCATGGCGCTGTCAAGCCGGAAAAATTCATTCTCGTCAACTTTTTCGGCCTGAATATGCAGCTTCTGCATTCTGAAATTATGTTCCAGCTCCTCCAGGATAAAGGGAGACGGATCGGAAGCGATGAAGTCACGGATAATCCATGACTCCACCGCTGTCCTCAGGAAAATCATCTGATGAACGGAAGACAGGCTGATCAGTGTGGTGGTTGCCCCCCTGTAGGGGACAACATCAATAAGGCCTATGTCCTGCAGTCTCTGAAACGCGGACCTGACGGAAGGCCTTGTTACTGAGAATCTTTCACATATCTCCGCCTCGTTGATTTTTTCTCCGGGCTTTATGGCCAAAGAGACGATGCTCTTTTTTAGCCCTTCAAAAATCACTGTGCTGATTTCTGCCATTCATCCACCTTCATTGTCAGTAGTTGATAAGATTCAGGTTTCTGTTGATTGGATCTGCCAGCTTCTGCCCCCCTGTCAGAGAAGGGAAGGAATCCAAAGGGATATAAAGGGCACAAATGTCACAAGCAGCAACACGAACAGGTTGCAGATCAGGAAAGGTGCTGATGCTTTGAACACATCGATTATGGACATTCCGCTGATCTTGCTTCCGACATTGAGGCACATTCCAACCGGCGGCGTGACAAGGCCGATGGCAAGTCCCACAACAAGTATCATGCCAAAGGTAATCTCATGCATGCCCAGCTGGGACATAACCGGCATCAGGATGGGACCAATCAGAAGAATGCAGGGGACGACATCCAGGAACGTGCCGAGTATCAGCACCAGAATATCGAACATGATAAAAATAACCCACGTCGGAATGCTCAATCCCAGAATGAAGTTTGCTATGGCCAGAGGCACCTGTTTAATGGCCAGAATATAGGTGAAAATGTTTGTAAATCCGCCGATAATCATGATTGTGGCTGTCATGATGGCTGTTTTTTTCAATGACGCTACAATGTGCTTCCATCTCAGTTCCCTGTAGACGAATTTACCGGCAATCAGCGCGTACACGACAGCGACCGCCGCGCTCTCACTGGCTGTGGTGATTCCGAAGGTGGTGAACACAAGGATCATCACAGGCATGAGCAAAGAGACGAGACCATCGATAATTACCTTTGTTTTCCCGACATCAATCTTTGCCTCAATCTTATGATATCCCCGCTTTTCCGAAACAAGCCAGACGATGAGCAGCTGAAAAAGACCGATCAGTATCCCGGGGATCACGCCTCCCATAAAGAGTTTACCCACTGATACGCCGGATACCATTGCGAACATCAGCATCGGAATGGAGGGGGGGATAATCATTCCCACAGTGGAGGAGGCGACGGTGACGCCTGTGGAGAAATCCTTTGAGTAGCCCTGCTTAATCATGTCGGGGATGAGAATGGAGCCCAGGGCGGATGTGTCCGCGACAGACGAACCCGTGATGCCGCCAAAAATCATGGAAGCAACGACATTGACCTCTCCCAGTCCGCCCCGGAAGGGTTTGCAGATCAGAAGCGCAAAGTTAATCAGCCGTTTGGTCAGCCCCCCATGATTCATCAGCTCTCCGGAGAGCATGAACAGCGGCATGGCAATCAGAATATAGGAGTTCAGCCCGGAGAATATCCTTTGCGGAAGGGTCATCAGGAAGAGCGGATTGTCAGAGATGAAATACAGCAGTCCAGCTCCGCCAAGGGAGTAGCCGATAGGCACGCCTGCCAGAATAAAGATAAGGAGCGCAGCGAACAGGATTATCAGGTTCATTCATTTCCCTCCGGTAATGTGTCGTCCGTTTTGTAGCCTTCATCAGGTTCGTCAATCTTCACAAACAAACCCAGAACGTCTAAAAGGGTGTAGACTATCGTCAGACCAAAAGTTATGGGCATAAAAATGTAGTACACCTTCATAGGCAGATGGGAATTCTGTGAAAGCAGATTGCCGACCTTCCCAATCCATTTGCAGGAGTATACACACAAAACGGAACAGACGAAAAGGATTGAAACGTCTATCAGAAGGGTGGAAATGATTTTCCGCTTCCGGCTGTTCCCAACAATCCAGTTCGCAAGGAAAGAGATGGATATATGCTGTTTTTCCCGAATAGCCAGCGCGGATCCAAACAGCGTGATGAAAATAAATGACATTGAGAGGAACTCCTCAAATGCCGCAAAAGATATTCCGAAGAAATACCTCAGGACAATGGTGGCGCTCACGCCCACTGCCAGAAAAGCGACTAACACAATCAATATCAGCGAAATAATCTTGTCCAGCAGCTTGATGGCCTTGTTCATGTCTTATTCCCTTCCCTGTCTTAAATAAAAAGCCTGGATTGAAAAATCCAGGCTTGAACGGCACAATTATACCCGGTTACTTACCGTCGGCAAGGGATTTGACAAGATCCAGCTCCTCCTGTGAGAAGTACTTCAAATCCTTGACAAAGTGGCTGTAAACGGGTGCGCAGGCATCGATGAACGCCTGACGTTCCTTAGCGGACGGTGTGTAAATATCGCAGCCGGCTTCCTTCATTTCCTTCAGGCGCGCCTCGGCGTTCTCGAGGGCAATCTTGTTCTCAGTTTCAACAAAGAGCCAGGCCCCGTCAGACAGAACCTTGCGATACTCCTCGGGGAGGGAGTTGAAGAAGGAGGCGTTCATGGTCATCACTTCGGGATGATACTGATAGTTCACGTACAGAATATAGGGCTGGACCTCGTGCAGCTTCTGATCAAAGATGGTGGCAACGGGGTTTTCCTGTCCGTCAACCACACCGGTCTTCAGAGCCATGTAGACGTCGGCCAGAGGCATGGATACGTAGGAAGCCCCCAGTGCCTCCATGCAGGCGGTGATTGCCTCGATGGAAGGCGTCCTCAGCTTGAGCCCTTTCATATCGGCAGGCGTAACAATCCTTTTCTTCGAGTTGGTAATCTGACGTGCTCCGCCGTCACCGATTGCCAGAATCTTCAGCCCGTTCGCCTCGGCGTCGGTAGAAATGGTGTTGAAGACTTTTTCGTTTTTGGCCGCCCTCATCAGCGCTTCCTGGTTGTCAAAGAAGAAGGGCATGAGGAAAAGATTGAGTTTCTTGGAGATCGTATCGAAGGGACCGCCCACAAAGGCTTCCAGTGTTCCCATGCGCATGGATTCCTGCATATCGGGCTCGGAGCCGAGCACCGCCGCCGGGTAAATCTCAATCTGAACGTTGCCATTGGTTTTCTCTTCGACATACTTCTTGAATTCAAGAAGAGAGATATGGCGCGGGTGAGACGTACTCATGGTATGCCCCAGCTTGATGGTGTAGGTCTGAGCCGCGAACGCAGCCGACCCGCCCTCTGTCCCGAACTGCGCAAGGACAAACGCGAAAGCAATGACGAAAGCCAACTTGAGAATACTGATTTTCTTCATGGTTCTGCCTCCTTGTGGGATTTTGTAAAAATGTGATTTCACTTTGCATAAAGTTAATTCACATTTTCAGTTTCATTATACACTAGAAAGGTAAATCGTCAATAACCTGGAGAACTCCATCGACCTGGGGGACAAACGGCTTGCCAACGTGGAACGTGTTGACGAGATCAGCGGCGCACACTACACGGTGTACAAGAATCTTGATCCGGCGGTGATTGAGTTAAGATAAGCTGAACAAAAGGGGGTTTATGCGCTAAAATATAGACATGAAATAAGCCTCGTACTATTTTTAAGGAAGGTGTTTTGGAGATGGGAACACGGCAACCTGAGAACACGCGGAGCTTCGCGCTCTGCGGGCACGGCGGATCGGGCAAGACCTCTCTGGCTGAGGCGATGCTCTTCAACAACGGGCAGATATCCCGCATGGGGAACGTCCAGAACGGCAACACCGTCAGCGACTTCCAGTCTGAGGAGCAGAAACGCCAGATTTCAATCAGCACTTCGCTCCTGACGATGGAGCGGAACGGCCACACAATCTTTGCCCTGGATGCCCCCGGCTACGCGGACTTCGTGGGAGAGATGAGCGCAGCCATCCGCGTGGCGGACACGGCGGTCATTCTGGTCAGCGCCGTTGGCGGCATTGAAGTGCAGACCAGCCGCGCCTGGGAGTATGCAAATGCCCACAATGCCCCGGTCGCATTCGTCATCTCCAAGATGGACCGCGAGAATGCCGATTTCGACAAGGTTTTGGCCGATATCAAAGAGCAGTTCTCACCCAACGCCCTGCCGGTGGCCCTTCCCATTGGGAGTGCCGAAAAGCTGAAGGGTGTGGTTGACGTCATCCGGGGGAAGGCTCGCACCTACGCGGCGTTGGACGGCAGCGGGAAGTTCACCGAGGGAGACATCCCCGCGAACATGGCAGACGCCGCGGCAAAAGCCAAAGAAGCCCTGATTGAGGCCGCCGTTGAGATGGACGATGCCCTGATGGAGAAGTACCTTGAGGGCGAGCCTGTCTCCGACGAGGACCTGTCCCGCGTTCTGAAGAAGGCCGTCGCCTCCCGGCGTGTGATGCCCGTGTTCGCCTTGAGCGCCACGGCAAACGTGGGCGTGCAGCAGATGCTGGACTTCGTTACGGACTATTTCCCGTCGCCGGTGGATATTGGGGCCATCGAGGCCTACGACGGGGAGGAGGCTGCCAAGGCCGAAGGGGAACCCAACGCCAGGGTGGAACCGAAGCTGGACGCTCCGTTCTCGGCCCTTTGCTTCAAGGTCATGGTGGACCCCTATGTGGGTAAACTCTCCTTTATGCGCGTCTACTCCGGCACGCTCAGCTCCGAGGGCAACAACATCTACAACGTCAAGAAAGGCGAGGATGAGCGCATCAGCTCCTTCAAGCTCATGTGCGGCAAGGACGGCAAGGACGTGAAGGAGGTCATCGCGGGCGACATCGTGGCGATACCGAAGCTCCAGAGCACCAAGGTGGGCCACACGCTGGCGACGAAGGGCGGTTCGCCGTTCCTCTATCCGCATATTGAGTTCCCCAGGCCCGTCTACAGCGTGGCGGTGATAGCCAAGAGCCGTGCCGACGAGGACAAGATGGGCAACGCCATCTCCAAGACGCTGGAGGAGGACCGCAGCCTGACCTTCGAGAAGAACCCGGAGACCCACGACAACGTCCTGTCCGGAATGGGGGATATGCACATCGACATCGTGCTGTCCCGCATGAAGGAACGCTATGGCATCGAGCTGGACACCCAGACACCCCAGGTGCCTTACCGTGAGACCATTCGCAAGACGGCCGAGGCCCAGGGCAAGCACAAGAAGCAGTCCGGCGGTCACGGGCAGTACGGCGACGTTTACATCCGCTACAGTCCGCTGGAGCGCGGCGCGGGGTTCGAGTTCGTGGACAGCATCAAGGGCGGGGCCGTGCCCAACAGCTACATCCCGGCCGTTGAGAAGGGGCTGAAGGAATACAAGGAAGCGGGCCCGCTGGCGGGCTTCCCGGTGGTGGACTTCCGCGCGGAGCTGTACTTTGGGTCTTATCACGAGGTGGACAGCTCGGAAATGTCCTTCAAGCTGGCGACGCGCCTTTCCTTCCGCAAGGGTATCATGGACGCTTCTCCCGTGCTGCTGGAGCCCATTATGAACGTGGAGGTCACGGTGCCCGACCAGTTCATGGGGGATGTGATGGGCGACTTCAACAGCCGCCGCGGCCGCATTATGGGCATGGAGGCGCATGGAAAGCTTCAGGTCGTCAAGGCCCAGGCTCCGCTGGCGGAGTTGTTCCGCTACGCGATTATTCTGCGCTCCATGACATCGGGCGAGGGGACGTTCTCGATGGAGTACTCTCACTATGAGGAGGTCCCGGCGGACATCGCCAAGAAGGTCATTGCCGCCCACAAGAAGGAGGAAGAGGAGGAGGAATAGCCTCCTGGTCTCTTTTCGGGTATAAAACAACGCGCGGGAGCCTGAATCATCAGACCCCCGCGCGTTTTATCTTTTTCTTTATTTTACCTTGTTTGGCGGCACCTGACCATTCAGGACTGCGTCGACATTCCGAACGACCATCAGTCCCATCTCGTAGCGTGTACCTGTTGTGGCGGTGCCCAGGTGCGGGGCAAGGGCCACATTGTCCAGGCCTTTCAGGCCCGGTTCCACGTCCGGCTCGTTCTCGTAGACATCCAGACCGGCTGCCCAGATCGTGCGCTTCTTCAGCGCCTCGACCAGAGCCTTCTCGTCCACCACGGGGCCGCGGGAGGAGTTGATGAGGATCGCCGTGGGTTTCATCATCGCCAGTTCCTTTGCCCCAATCAGATGCCTGGTCTCCGGTGTCAGGGGCACGTGCAGAGACACGAAGTCCGACGTGCGCAGCAGTTCCTCCAGGGGAACGAAACGGCCCTCCGTCTGCGCCTCGAACTCCGGCGAAGGATGCCGTCCTGCGTAGAGGACCTTCATATCAAAGCCATGATGAGCCTTGCGGGCAAAGTTTTGTCCGATACGCCCTGCACCCACAATGCCCAGGGTCCGGCCCGTGATGTCCGCGCCCAGCATAAACTCCGGCGCCCAGGCAAAGGTTCCCGTGCGGACCAGCTTGTCGCCTGCAGGAATATGCCGTGCAGCCGCGAAGAGCAGCGCCCAGGCCATGTCCGCCGTGGCGTTGGTCAGAACATCCGGCGTGTTGGTGACGTGGATTCCCCGCTTGCCCGCCTCCGCCAGGTCAATATTGTTATAACCCACCGCGTAGTTGGCGATGAGTTTGAGCTGCGGGCCGGCTGCGGTGATGACCTCAGCGTCGATTTTGTCGTTCAGCATCGTGACGATGGCGTCCATGCCCTTTACGCCCGCCAGTATCTCTTCCTTCGTCGCCGGACGGGTAGCTTCGTTTGCCGAGACCTCACAGACCTTGCTCAGTTCCTCCATCACCGCGTGCGGCAGCACCCGCGTGACGTAAACCTTTCTGCCCATAAAATCCCCTCCTTTTAACCCTTTTCCTGATTTATTCCTCAATCGTGACGGACTTCATCACGACGTCCTCACACGGTCTGTCCCCACGTTCCGTCTTTGTGTGCCCAATGGCCTCCACGACCTTCATGCCATCCACCACGTGGCCGAAAATTGCGTGATGTCCGTCCAGCCACGGCGTCGGGACAAGCGTGATGAAGAACTGGGAGCCGCCGGTGTTGGGGCCGGCGTTAGCCATAGACAGGATGCCAGGGGCGTCGTGCTTCAGGCCCTCCCCAAATTCATCCGGGATGGTGTACCCCGGGCCCCCCATACCGGTGCCCGTTGGGTCGCCGCCCTGGATCATGAAGGCATCGATGACGCGGTGGAAGATAACGCCGTTGTAGAACCCCTTCTTCACAAGGTCAATGAAGTTTTGCGCTGTGTTGGGAGCGAGGTCCGTGTAGAGCTCAATGCGGAACGAGCCCATGGTCGTATCAAAGACAGCAACGGGACGTTTCGCGGCGGGTTCCCCCGCGACGGCGGCGTGCGGGAACAGAAGCCCCACGCACGGCATAAGCACCGCCCCGGCGCACAGGATTTCAAGGAACTTTCTCATGTCCATTCTCTCCTCTCATCATATGGGGAACGTGCTCCCCTCTATCATAATAACACGAGCGAGAAGAAAAACGGGGGGCCAAAAGGCCCCCCGTTTTTGTGCCTTGATAAAGCGATTGCAGCGGCTTATCTCTTCCTCTCCGGGAAGGCAAGCCACCACTCAATGAGGAAGCCCGTCGCGACGAACATGGAGCTCCACGTCCCCGCGATGATGCCCACCAGCATAGCGTAACTGAAGGAATGAAGCACCGGGCCGCCCCACACACACAGTGCGATGACGGGCAGAATTGTCGTCAGGGTCGTGTTGATGGTACGGGCCAGCGTCTGGTTGACGGAACGGTTGACCAGTTCCGTAATGCCGTCGCGCGCCAGGCTGGGCCAGTTCTCACGCACCCGGTCCAGGATGATAATGGTGTTGTTCAGCGAGTATCCCACGATAGTCAGGATGGCCGCGATAAACGATGAGGAGATCTCCATCTGCGTCAGGCTGAAGAAACCCAGCGCCACAATCACGTCATGCACGAGAGGGATGACGCTCACCACGGCGAACCGGAACTGGAAGCGCAGCGTGATGTAAACAAGGATTGCGAACAGGGCAATGGAGACGCCGATGAATGCCTGACGGCGGAGTTCTCCGCCCACGACGGGGCCCACCTTTTCAAAGCCCGTAATGGTCATATCCGGGAAGCTCTTCTGCAGCATGGCCACCACCTGCTCGCGGCTCTCCTCCGTGTCCTCGTTCGTGCGGATGATGATGCCCTTCTCGCCGAAATTCTGGATCATGGCCTCCTGTGCCACGACACCGGACACGGCCTCGCGCACCTTTGCAACGTCAGGACGGTTCTTGAAGTCCGCCTGAATGACGTTGCCGCCCGTAAAGTCGATGCCCAGGTTCAGGCCCCGGGTGAAGAGGCAGACCAGGCTCCCCAGGACGAGGATGGCACTGATGCCCAGCGCGAGACGGCGGGACCCCATGAAATTGAAATTGGCGGTCATCGCGACCCCTCCTTTCTCAGCGCGTTGCCCTTGCGGCTGATGAAGAGCTGAAGGAGCGCGCGCGTCACCACGATGTTGGAGAACACGCTGGCCACAAGACCGATGGAGAGCGTTACGCCAAATCCGCGGACGGACCCGGAACCGAAGTAGAACAGCACCAGCGCTGCGATGAGCGTAGTGATGTTGGAGTCAAGAATTGTGACCAGCGCCTTGCGGAAGCCCATGTCGAGGGCTGCCAGGGGCGTTTTCCCCGCCCTGGTCTCCTCTTTTATCCTTTCATAAATCAGCACGTTGCCGTCCACCGCCATGCCCAGCGTCAGGATAATGCCTGCAATGCCCGGCAGGGTCAGCGTCGCTCTAAAGGCGATGAGCCCCGCGAAGATGAGCAGTATCGTCACAATCAGGGCCACGTCCGCCGCCAGCCCGCGGAACCGATAGTAGATGAGCATGAACACCAGCACCATCGCCGCGCCAAAGAGGCCTGCCTGGAGTCCCTGACGCACGGAGTCCGCGCCAAGGCTGGGGCCGACGGAGCGGTTCTCGGCAATCTCCACCGCCACGGGCAGAGCGCCGGCCCGCAGCATGATGGCCAGCCGTGAAGCCTCGTCGGGCGTGAAACGCCCTGTAATCTGAGCCTGCCCGCCGGAGATGCGGTCCTGAACGACAGGAGCGGAAATCACAACGTTGTCCAGCACGATGGCAATCTGCTTGCCAACCAGACGTCCCGTGGCCTCCTCAAAGAGCTTCGCACCCTCGGAACTGAAGGAGAGCGAAACGCCCATACGCCCCAGACTGTCGGGGCTGACCCCCGCCGTCTTAAGTTCCTTCCCGGAGAGCAGCACGGGCCCGAGGAGGTAATAACGCCCCGCGTCGTCCTCTTCGCCCGGGGCGACGATAGCCCCTTCAATTTCCGGCGCGCGGGCCTTAAGCGCGTCAGAGTCCTTGCGGGCATCCATCGCCTTCTGCCAGCGTTCCTGAGCCTGGACGAACTGAAGGTCGTTGTCATAGTTTTCCCTCTGGGGCGCCGGAGGGGCCGGAGGCGTGGCGTCCAACACCTCACGGAAGTCCATCTGCGCCGTCTTGCCGATCAGCTCAAGTGCCGCCTTCGGGTCCTGGATTCCGGGCAGGTCGATGATAATCCTGTCCTCGCCGCTCTTTTGAAGGATTGGTTCCGCAACGCCATACTGGTCAACGCGGTTCCGCAGCACGGCCAAAAGACGGTCGATGCTGTCCTCATCCACTGGGGCCTCTGGTGTGTCCTTCGCCTGGAGGACGATATGGGCGCCACCCTTGAGGTCGAGTCCCAGATTGAGCCTTCCCACCACGGGCCAGGCGTAGGCCAGCGCCGCGATAATAACGATCACTACGACCCAGAGCCGCAGTCGATCTCTACGATTCATAAAGCAAATCCCCCTGCATCAAAATTACCGCCCCCCACGGAAAGCCGCAGCCTCCCGGCGGGGGCGGGTGTAAATCATTCCTTATTCTTTCTCTTCAAGAGCTGTGGTGCCTGAGGCCGGCTGCTGGCCCGCGCGCTTCGTCTGCACCGCGGACTTCAGGATACGAACCCGGACACCCTCGGCCAGCTCAATCTGGAACGTGTCGTCGCGTACGTCGCGCACCGTCCCAAGGAACCCGCCGATGGTGATAATCTGATCTCCCCGGTTGATGCCGGATATCATGCTGTCATGCTGCTTCTGGCGCTTCCTCTGCGGGCGGATAATGAAGAAGTAGAAGATGAGGACGAAAATCGCCAGAGGGAACAGCATCCCCATCAGGCCGCCCTGCTGGGATGCTCCCTCCGCACCGCCGGGAGCCGCCGCGCCGCCCCCAAAGGAGCCGCACGGGGAAACTGCAGTAGTTGTCTGCGCTGGTGCTGGTGCTGCCTCTGCCATATTAAAATTCCTCCTTCACTTGATTACTTGTGGCTGGAGTAGCGGCTGATGCCGGCGTAGCGTGCGGTCTCACCCAACTCCTCCTCGATGCGAAGAAGCTGATTGTACTTGGCGATACGGTCTGTGCGGGCGATGCTGCCGGTCTTGATCTGGCCAGTGCGTGTGGCGACGGACAGGTCCGCGATGAAGGCGTCTGCCGTCTCACCGGAGCGGTGGGAAACCACGGCGGCGTAGCCGGCCTCTGCGGCCATGTGGATGACCTCAAGGGTCTCGGATACGGTGCCAATCTGGTTCAGCTTCACCAGGACGGCGTTGGCCACCTTCTGCTCAATGCCCCGGGCCAGGATGGAGGGGTTCGTGACGAAGAGGTCGTCGCCCACGAGCTGGCAGCGGTCACCGATGGCGCGGGTCAGGTTTGCCCAGCCGGTCCAGTCGTCCTCGGCCATGCCATCCTCGATGGAGATAACGGGGTAGTCCTTCAGCAGATCCTCATAGTACTTGATCAGTTCGTCGGCCGTGAAGCTCTTGCCCTCGCCCGTGAACTCATACTTGCCGTCCTTGAAGAACTCAGAAGAGGCCACGTCCAGCGCGAAGCTGATGTCCGTCCCCGGTGTATAGCCGGCCTTGTTTACAGCCTCCATCAGCAGGTCGAGGGCCTCGCGGTTGCTCTTGAGATCAGGAGCAAATCCCCCCTCGTCGCCCACGCCGGTGGAGTACTTGCGAGCCTTGACGCAGCCCTTCAGCGCATGATAGGTCTCAGCTCCCATGCGCAGAGCCTCGGAGAAGGACGAGGCGTTGTGCGGCACAATCATGAACTCCTGAATGTCGACGTTGTTGTCTGCGTGGGCGCCGCCATTGATGACGTTCATCATGGGCGTGGGCAGGAGGCCGCCGCCAATACCGCCCAGCCAGGCCCACAGGGGCAGGCCATGGCTCACCGCAGCGGCGCGGGCGTTGGCCATGGACACGCCAAGGATTGCGTTAGCGCCAAGGTTCGACTTGCCGTCCGTGCCGTCCAGCTCAATCATAGCACGGTCCAGAGCCCCCTGATCGTCCGAGTCCATGCCCAGCACCTCGGAAGCGATCTTCTCGTTGACGTTCTCAACTGCTGTCAACACGCCCTTGCCGCCGTAGCGGGCCTCCTTGTCACGGAGCTCCAGCGCCTCATGCACGCCCGTCGATGCTCCCGATGGGACGGCAGCGCGCCCCATGGAACCGTCCTCAAGATAGACCTCCACCTCAACTGTGGGGTTCCCGCGGGAGTCCAGAATCTCGCGACCATGAATTCCAATAATTGAAGCCATAAAGCAACTACTCCTTTCATGTTACAGGAACCCCCTGCAGGGGCACCCAAAATATCCTGGCATATTATAAAGCAAAAACGCAATAAACGCCGCCCGTTCTCGAGCCCCTTACGGGGCAGCCGCCGCCCATGGGTCCTCCTCAGGGGAGACGGGCCTTTCCCCAATCTGCTCCCACGAGACCGTGTGCGGGCGCTTCAGGAGAACCTCATCCGCGCAGAGAACCCGCACCTTCAGCACGCGGTTCATGTAGGCAATCTCCAGCACGGTCCCTTCGCGCACCTCGGCGGCTGGCTTGCAGGTCCGTCCTTCGATGCGCACAGCTCCCAATTCTATCATCTCCTGGGCAGCGCTGCGGCGCTTGACCAGACGGGCCAGCTTCAGAAACTTGTCAAGCCGGACGGACATCACGCGATGGCAGCGGAGACAATCTCCCGCGCCTCAGCCTGGATGCGCTTCAGGTGTTCCTCACCCTTAAAGCTCTCCGCATAAATTTTGTAAAGGTTCTCCGTGCCGGAGGGCCGAGCCGCAAACCAGCCGTCCGCCGTCGTCACCTTCAGCCCTCCGATGGCCGCTCCGTTGCCCGGCGCGTTGGTCAGCCGTGCGGTGATCTTGTCCCCGGCCAGCGTGTCAGCCTTCACCATTTCAGGAGAGAGCTTCCCCAGCTTGGCCTTCTGGTCCGGCGTGGCGGGCGCGTCGATGCGCGCGTAACAGGAAGAGCCGTACTGCGCGGTGATCTCACGGAAGTGCTCAGAGGGATCCTTGCCCGTCACAGCGGTGATCTCCACAGCCAGAAGATCCATGATGATGCCGTCCTTGTCTGTCGTCCAAACGGAGCCGTCGCGGCAGAGGAAGGAGGCACCCGCGCTCTCCTCGCCCCCGAACCCCATGGAACCGTCCAGCAGTCCGTCGACGAACCACTTGAAGCCCACCGGCACCTCGCAGAGCTTCCGGCCAATGCCCGCCGTCACGCGGTCGATGATGGAGCTGGAGACCACGGTTTTGCCCACGGCGGCGTCCTTACGCCAGCCCGTGCGCGTCGTAAAGAGGTGCCGCACGGCGACGGCGAGGTAGTGATTGGGATTCATGAGCCCTGAAGGAGTGACGATGCCGTGGCGGTCATAGTCCGTGTCGTTGCCAAAGGCCACATCAAAGTCGTCCTTCAGCTTCAGCAGGTTCGCCATAGCCCAGGGTGAGGAGCAGTCCATGCGAATCTTGCCGTCGTGGTCCGGGGGCATGAAGGAAAAGGTGGGATCAAGGTTGGGATTGACAACCTCCAGGTTTTTAATGCCGTAAACTTCGACAATGGGAGCCCAGTAGTTGATGCCGCTGCCGCCCAGAGGGTCGGCGCCGATATGCAGGCCGGACTTTGCGATGGCTTCCATATCCACAACGGATGCCAGGGCCTTCACATAGGGCATGATGTAGTCCTCGAAGTGCGTCGTGGAGAGCTTCACGGCCCGTTCAAAGGGGACGCGCCGGATGTTCTTCACCTCTCCTGACTTAATAAGCTCGTTGGCCCGGTTCTGGATCTTTGACGTGATCTCCGGGGAGGCGGGGCCGCCGCTGGGCGGGTCGTACTTGATGCCGCCGTCGGTGGGGGGATTGTGGGACGGGGTGATGACCATACCGTCTGCTTCCTTGCCGCCAGTCCGGTTATGCTCCAGGATAGCGCGTGAGACGACGGGCGTTGGGGTGGGGGTGAGTCCCTCCTGAAGCACGATGTCCACGTCGGCTGCAGCCAAGACCTCAACGCAGGTCCGCAGCGCCGGCTCTGACAGGGCGTGGGTGTCTGCGCCGATGTAGAGTGGGCCGGAGATTCCTGCCTCTTTGCGGTGTTCTGCCACAGCCTGGGCGATGGCCAGGATGTGCGCCTCGTTGAAACTGTGGAGTGCTGAGGAGCCGCGGTGGCCGGATGTGCCAAAGGCCACAGCATGCGACTTCTCGCCGGGGTCTGGTTCAAGGGTGTAGTAGTCACTGATAAGGCTAGGGATGTTGACGATTTTGCGCGCTTCCATCACAAAGACCTCCCTGAGTTAGTATTTATAAAATACGAAAGCCTTTAATCTTCTTCACCTGTTGCGCGAGCCCAGAATGTGACGCCGCGTTTGCTGTCCTCGTAAAAGTCGATAATCCTCCGGATCTCCGGGATATAGGAGTCACGCCGGGTCTTTGCCTCGTCAAGGGACTCCGTGAACCGGCGGTCACGGCGGTAGAGCTCACGGTAGAAGGCGCGGATTGCCTTTCGTTTTTCCCCGTCGAACCCAGCCCGTTTCAACCCTACGGAGTTCAGCCCCGTCAGGCGGAGGGGTTCGCCGGAGGCCAGCGTGTAATGCGGCACGTCCTTCACTACGCGATACATGCCGCCAATCATGCAGTAGCTGCCAATGCGGACGAACTGATGAACGCCGCACATGCCGCCGAACACCGTGTAGTCACCAACAGTGACGAAGCCAGAGAGCCCCACTTTGTTGGCAATGGTGATGTAGTTTCCCAGGCGGACATTATGTGCCAGGTGGACGCCGTCCATGATGAAACAACCGTCTCCCACCACTGTCTCGGCGCCCATGCCGGTTGCCCTGCTGACGGTGACGTTCTCGCGGATGATGTTGTCGTTTCCGATGTGTACCCAGGATTCCTCGCCCTGATACCCATGGTCCTGAGGGTCACCCCCCAGGGCGGTGTACTCGTAAATGTGGCAGTTGCTTCCAATGGTCACGAAATCGTTCACCGTGACAAAGGCGTTCAGGACCGTCCCCTCCCCAATGGTCACACGTGAAGCAACGACACAGAAGGGCCCGATACGCACGCCATCCCCAAGCTGTGCACCTGGCGCGACGACGGCGGAGGGATGAATCGTTACACTCATTCTTCCGTCTCTCCCTTCCCTTCTTGTTTATTCAAGGTTGAGCCAACCAGGAACAAAAACTCGCCTTCCGCGACGAGCTGATCATCCACGTAGCCCTCCACCTTTGCCTTGCCGGAGAGGCCGCGAAGACGCAGAAGCTTGGCTTTTGTAACCAATTTGTCCCCCGGCCGGACCGGCTTGCGGAAACGGGCCTTGTCCACTCCGCCGAGGAAGGCGATTTTACCCGCCTGCTCCTTGCCCAGATGCACGGCCACCAGCACAGAGGCCACCTGTCCCATCGACTCCAGAATCAAAACGCCGGGCATGACCGGGTCCCCGGGGAAATGTCCCTGAAAAAAGGGCTCGTTGATTGTAACATTTTTGTAGCCGACGACGTGTGTGTCGTCGTATTCCGTGACGCGGTCCACCATTAAAAAGGGATAGCGGTGCCGCAGTGTGTTCATAATCTCCAGGATATCCAACTTAAGACCCCTCCTCTTTTAGCGTTGGCGCCCCACGGCAGCCAGGTTCCTCAGACGTTCAGCAAGGCGCAGGTGCAGCTCGTGCCCTGCTCTTACAGCGACGATGTGTGCATGGAGCGGACGGCCCAGCGCAGCCATATCCCCCATAAGATCAAGCACCTTGTGCCGGACAAACTCGTCGGGCCAGCGAAGTCCCCCCGAGGCCTGGACATCCGTCTCTCCAACGAGCAGCGCGTTGTCCAGTGACCCGCCCAGAGCCATTCCATGCGCCCGAAGCGCCTCAATCTCTGAGGCCATGGCAAAGGTCCGCGCCCGCGCGACGTCCCGGCAAAAGTCCTCCGGCTCCCCGGAGAAGTCCATCATCTGCGTTCCTATGACGGGCGTGTCGTAGTGGACAACACAGGTCACACGAAACTCCTGTGAGGGGAACGCCATGATGAAGCGCTCCCCTTCACCCACGACGAGTGAGGAGGACAGGGCAAAGGGCCTGACCGCGGCCTCCTCACAAGGCTCGGAATGCTTCTGCAGCTCCTCCACGGCCTGACCTGCGCAGCCGTCCAAAGCGGGCATTTCCCCGCCTTCGACCTCCAGACGGAATCCCCAGATGCCCATCCCTGTCAGCGCGGAAAGGACGTGCTCGCAGGTCCGGATCCTGTACCCGTCCGGAAAAATATAATCTGACCCCCGGCTGGTCCCGTCCAGGCCAAGCTGCTCAATGGGCAGCTCCCGGCCATCCGCCGCGAGGGATATCTTTCCCTCAGCGGGGGACACGTACAAACGGCACTCCCGCCCGGAGTGCAGTCCCACGCCTTTTAGCTCAAAACTTCCCGTAAGCCGCCGGAAAAACGTCATGATTCCTTCTTCTCCTGCAAGGCTTCCAGTTCCCGTTCCAGGGCGTGGAGCCG
The DNA here is from genome assembly GCA_024681935.1 of Fretibacterium sp. Taxonomy (GTDB): domain Bacteria; phylum Synergistota; class Synergistia; order Synergistales; family Aminobacteriaceae; genus JAFUYV01. The sequence goes on along the minus strand of JAIKZX010000126.1, from coordinate 6,423 downwards.
CTTAAAGAGCCATGGCAGGTCAGCAGACAGGGCCAGGGCCCTCCGCGCCTCGGCGTGAGGACGGGCAGGGAATCCGGACATCACGGCCCCGGCGGGGATATCCTTGGTCACGCCCGTCCGGGCGGCCAGAACCGCTCCAGTCCCGATCCTCACGTGGTCCGTCACTCCCACCTGCACAGAGAGAGTGACTCCGTCCTCCAGGATGGAACTCCCTGCGATGCCGGTCATGGAACACAGGATGCAGCTGCGTCCCACCCTGACGTTGTGCCCCACCTGAACGTGGTTGTCTATCTTCGTTCCAGAGCCGATAACGGTGTCCGCCAGGGTTCCGCGGTCCACTGTAGTACAGGCCCCGATCTCCACGTTGTCTCCCACGGTGACCCCGCCAATCTGCGGAATCTTCACGGGCCCCTGAGGGGAGGGGGTGAAGCCGAATCCATCGCAGCCCAGAACGCAGCCTGAATGGAGCAGACAGTCCTTCCCCACCCGAACACCGGCCAGAAGCACGGCGCGCGGCTCAACCACTGTGCCCGCCCCGACGCGGCTGTCTGCACCGATATACGCCCCCGCGCCAATCTGGGCTCCCGCCTCAATCACAGCCCCGGCCTCGACCACAGCACAGGGTCCCACCCAGGCGCCGGCATCAACAGACGCCTCTGAAGAGACGGCGGCTGCCGGGTGAATTCCTTTCCGGCGAGGCGCGGTGGGGATAAAGAACGCCAGAAGGCGCGGCAGAAGCTCGCGTGGCCTCTCCGCAACGATGCCGTCCCGCCCCTCCTGGAACAGGGCCTCAGGGGCCGCAATGGGGACTCTCATATTCAACCCCGCGAGGGCCTTTTCGTCCCACACGGCACAGAGCGTCTCCTCTGTCGCTTCCTCCGGAGAGGCGACCCACCGCATTACGCGCTCCCCGTCCCCTATGACGGGGAGCCCGAGCTCGCGGGCAAGCGTGTTCAGCGTAACGCCTTTTTTTTCAGCCATGCTATCTTCTCCTCGCTAAAGAGACCAGAGTCCACGCACTCCAACTTTGTCGCTCCCCGTCCCGTCATAGTAAACTTCGATGGAGATGTGACCGTCCACGCGATAGCCCAGGGCGGCCTCGTGCCCTATGTCCGGACTCCAGCGCCACGACAGGTAGGGCCTCCTTACCCGGCCGGAATCCCATTGGACGCGGTAAAAACCATTGTCTCCGGGCCATTCCATCTCCACACCAGCCCAGAAGTTACGGAAGAGCATCGTGCGTATTCCAAGGCGGCGGGTCCATTCAAAATTGTCCAGGGGTATGATCCCCTCGGCGTAGAGCTCCAGATTCAGCCCCGTAAGGTGGGCGGTGTTCCAGCCAAAGAAAATCCCCGCCTCAGGATAACGGTCCTCCAGCCCCGCATAGGCAGCCATCCAGACCTGAAAGAGAAACCGGCTGCTGTCCACCCGCGCATCCACACCGGCGACAGGACCGGGAAGAAAGGTCACATCCACCTCGGCCCTCAGGTTTTCTACGGTGTGCCTGTCCTCAAGGAAGGCCCGTGCAGCCTTTTCCACATCGGCACGGTGATGTCCCACCCATGCAACAGGCAGCCCGATTAAAGGGGAAAGCCCCGGTATCAGCCTGGCCTCAAGGTCGGAACGGAACATCACCGGAATCGTCCGGGAAGAGAGAGTAGGGTTGAGAGCCAGCACCAGCGGCGGTCCCGGATGGAAGGAGAGCGTCAGCGTTCCATCCCCACTCCCAAGGGCAATCTGCACGGAAAACTCCCAGCCCGGCACCCGCACCCTGATGAGAGACGCAAGAGCCTCCTTCAGCGCACCGTCCGCCCAGGTCAGAGCCGCCCCCGGCAGAGCAGGCAAAAGCGCGGCAACCTCACTCTCAAGCCCCTGAACATCTAAAGAAAACCAGTCTGCAGCCATTTCCCGCAGATCCGGCTGCGCAACACGAACCTCCCAGCGGGTCTCCCCCTGGGGGAAGAAGCGCAGGGCAGGCTCTCCATCGTTTCCGCGGGCTGTCTCAATCTCATACCCGGCAAAAAGCTGATGGGCAACCAGCCCAAGGGTGCCCTCCCGATCCACGTTCGGCGTCTCCGGAATCTCGGCCCAAACGGCCTCCAGACTTCGGAGAACGGCTGGCTCCAGCCATTCAGGAAGGCCTGATACACTCAGGGCGGAGCAGGGTGCTGAAAAAACCAAAAGGAGGACCGCGGCCTCCAGAAGCATCGCCGCAGCCCTCAATGGCTTCACATGAAGGGAACCCTGCCCCTGCATGAAGCTAAAACATCTCCCCAAACCCGAAGTATGTCCTGTTCTCTTCCTCTCCATGGGCATAATCCACGCGCAGGTTCCCAAAGGGTGTCTTCACGCGGACACCGACGCCGTAGTTATCGTGGAGATCGCTCCAGTCCATGCTGTAGTCGGCGTTGCCGATATCGTAAAACCCCACAAGGGAAAAACTGTCGCTGATGGGTACTCTCAGCTCGAAGTTGCCAAGAATGACGTTGCTGCCCTCGAAGGAGCGGCTGTTGTATCCCCGGAGCGTGTTCATGCCTCCCAGGGAGTAGCGGGCGAAGGCGGGCAGATTCTCGTCCTTGGTGGCAGAGCCGACCCTCACGCGCGCAGCCAGAAGAAGCGGGTTCTCGTCTGTCCAGGTTCCCTGAATGTCATCGAATCCCAGAGAGGTGAACAGATGGTTCAGCGGGGTGTAGTAGCGCATCTGAGTCCAGTATTTCAGATAAGTATAATCACCGCCCAGGGCCTTGACTGCCTGCTCAAATGAGGTATCCCAGATGAAGCCCTTGGAGTAAGAAGTGTAAGGGTCGCGCTTGTCCCAGGAGAACTGAAGTTCCACAGTCTGATTAACGCCATCCCACATCGTCAGGTCATTCGTATAGCCTGGGATTGCGTTGTGGACATCGTCATAGGACGTATCCTGACGGCGCAGGGTGAGGAACCAGCTCCAGTTCTCATTCTTAAATTTCCTTCCCAGCCCGGCATAGACGGTGAAGGTCTTCTCATCAAACTCAAACTGACGGACTGCGTGACGGTAATAATAGCGGTCATCGTAGGTATAATAGCGAACCCCGACGCGCCAGGCGAAGGTCTCGGAATCCATATAGGGATTGGAAAGGGAAAGCCAGTAACTGGCTTCGTCTCCCTCGTCAAAACCGACCTCAAAGTTGTACCCTCGTCCGGCGAGATTGGTGTCCCCGTAGGTCAGTCCTCCGCTGAGCCCGCTTTCCGACCCATAGCCTACATTCACACCGATGGAGGCCGTCCGCTTCTCCTTGACCGTAAGGATGAGGTCCACGACGTCATCCCGTTCCTCCGGATTGTCAAAGGCAACGTTTACATCCTCGAAGTATCCCATTCCCTGGAGCTTGCTCAGGTGATGCCGGAAGTGATTAACGTTGAAGAGGTCTCCCTCCTTCAGCTTTATCTGTCTCCGGATGACATAGTCCTTTGTCCGCCTGTTGCCCTGGATGATTACGTTTCCGACGCGGGGCTCCAGGATGGTCACGCGGATATCCCCTCCCTCTACCTGGACGTCCGAGACACGCACCATTACGTAGCCGTCCTTGTGGTAGCGCTCCTGGATACGGTCGAGGTCGTTGCGGAAGAAGGCGCGGTTGAAGACCGTCCCAACCTGAGAGAACACCTCCTTCATCAGCTGGTCGCTGGTGTAGACAGTGTTCCCCTCAAAGGTAATGGTCTCAATGACGGGATTCTCCTGCACAAAGAAGGTCACGGAGACTGCCTCGCTCCCATCCGGTGCCGTCTCAGGACGTAAGTCGACGTCCACGAAGGAGAAGAATCCCTGATCGTAGATGGCCTCAATATCCTTTTGGAGGACATCCCGGTCCAGCATCTGTCCTTCCTTTGTGCTGATGACACCCAGGATGTATTCCGACGTCACCTGGCTGTTGCCGGAGACACCGACGACCGTCACGGGGATGGCGGGGGTGTCCTCCGCCCGGCCTGCTGCCGGCAGCAGGCCGGCCAGCAACAACATCAACAGAGAAAGTCTAAGTAATCTCCAACGGCCCTTCTCAGAAAACAAACGACTCAAGGGTTATCCTCTCCCTTCCCAATCCTTCGATAGATCTTTATCACGGGATCCTCGTTCTTTAAAGCACGGGCTCCGGTCTGAACCAGCGAGAACAGTTTTCCATCTGGCACCACCCTCGCTGGATGTCTTGCTGTAACCGCTTCACGCGCCGGCTCCGCGGCAGCCTTCCGCGCCGGACGCTCCTTCTTTTGCGGACGCGCCTCGCGCCGGGCAGCCTTTTGTGCGGGGGGGCTGACGGACGTCCACGCCTTCAGCTGAAGGTCTGAATGCGCGGGAGATTTAGATTCCGCTGCCACAGGAGGACGGGACAACGGGGCCTGCGCTGCGGAAGGCGTAAAACCTTCTCTCCTCGCGATGGGGGAAGCTGTCGCCATGACAATCAGCAGCGTTGAAAGAAGCAAACCGCACACTGCTCCGCCCCTCAGCCGCCGTGGAACCGAAACACGCCCTATTCTTTGCCATACGTCCAGACGTAAATCTTCCAGGTCCGCGCGGGCGCATTCGGCATCCATCAGAGCGCTCTCCATGGCTCCCGCCCGGTAGGATTTCTGAAAACGCTCCAGCCAGCGGATGATGGCGGCTGTGCGTCTCTCTATGCCTCCATGGGCCATCTGTGTAAATCTCACCTCCTAAAGAAATAAGGAACTCTTTCCTTATTTTTAACTTATCCCGCCCTCCCCGGCCTTTGTGGCATGGGCCGCCGGAAGGCCAAGCCAGGCCCGGATGTGAGCGACGGCGGCGCGCCTCAGCCGGTAGACGTGGCTGACGTCAAGCTGCTGTTCAGCCGCGACATCGCGCGGGGCCTTCCCTTCGAAGAAAAGCGCCGACACGACCTCGGCCTCTCGTCCCTGAAGGTGGGCAATCCCATCCACCGCGTCCTGCCAGTCCTCATCCTCCGGGTCCTCATGGACTACCTGTATCCATTCGTCCGGGATGGGGATAGGGGCTCTCCGCTCAGATCGATCCAGCATATTGAGCATCTGTCCCCGTATTCTGTAGCAGGCGTAAGTGGAGAACTTGAACTCCCGGCTGGGATCAAAGCGATCCACCGCCCGAATCAGGGCCAGCATCCCCTCCTGAATGATATCCTGCCTGAGGGAAGGGGCTGTGTGGATTTTTCCGGCAAGCCAGAACACGAGGGGACGGTAGGCAACAATCAGTTCCTCCCGGGCCGCAGCGTCCCCCGAGCGGCATAACGCCCACAACTCCGCCTCTCTCTTGGCGGAAAGTCCGCTTTGCGAATCGTTAGGGGACTCCCTGTGCGGGGCCGGTATCATCGTGTGTTGTGTCTTCTCTGGCATATCTCAGTCCCCGCTTTCATCCAGCCTGCCATACTGGCATACGCTGCCCCGGTTCCCCGCCGCGGATGTGCAGATCGTCGTTGGCGAAGGCCAGACAGGGGCGTCCCCACCGCATCTCAATCCCGCTTATCGCACAGTTTGAGAAGTCCATGTTCCAGACCTTATGCGGATCCATGCCCATCAGCACAGCGTAGAGGCCCCTCATGACCCCGCCGTGAGCCACAATGAGGATTCGTTGCTGAGGCCCCTCCAGAATGGTCTCCATGGCACGGGACAACCTCCAGAGTATCTCTCCCCACGTCTCGCCTCCCTCAGGCGGGTTGAAGAACGGGTCCGCCCGCCAGCGCGCGAAATCTCCCTTGGGGGCTTTCGCCAGCTCCGGGATGGATTGTCCTTCCCAGCCCGCGAAGTTCACTTCCCGGAGTTCCGGCAGAACGATGGGAGAGAGCCCGTGGCGTTCTCCAACGACACAGGCAGTGTAGAGAGCGCGGTCCAGCGGGCTGGAGTAGATGATTTCCACAGGCCAGGAGGACAGACGGACAGCCAGTGCATGAGCCTGTTCCCTGCCTGTTTCGTTCAGCGGTGTGTTCGTGCTTCCCTGAAAACGGCGTTCCTGGTTCCACTGTGTTTGTCCATGTCGTGCCAGCACAATACGACGCCCGTCAAGGCCCAATGCCCCTCATCCCCTTTGCCCTGTGCCCGGTGGAGCATACTTTTCCTATGAATTATAGCATGGAGATGGATTTTTTTATCTCTTTTTATGCCGTCACGGTCCTGAGCCTCATTGCAAACTCACAAAAATTTGTTAAACTGAGCACGGGGTGAGGCGGCGTGAGACAGGATTTGACGGACTGGCTGAATGGTGAATCAGGAACAAAGGGGACAGGATTGCTCCTGGCCCCTCTTGGCGCATCGTCAGACCGCCCGGGCACGGAAAAGCCGAATCTGCTCATCGCCACAGGGACGACGGCCCCCAAAAAAGAAGAAAAAGAAGAGACGCCTCAGAGGGTGAAAGCGGGGCCGGTCCCCGCGGCAGGATTGAAGCCGGACCCCCAGCCGGTGCCGGAA
>JAIKZX010000112.1 GCA_024681935.1 Fretibacterium sp. | reverse complement strand
GTGGCGGTGCCCGTGATCAACCAGGTGATGGGATAGGCGTCCATCAGCAGCCCAAAGCTGCCGCCCATGCCCCAGATGACCCCATAGACCCACACCAGGCGGAACGCGCAGCAGCCCAGCAGTGTGAGGGTCGTGGGCAGCATGGAGTATCCCATCCCGCGCAGCGCGCCGCCGCTGACCTCATAGGTGCTGCACAGCCAGACGAAGGCCACAGCGTGGAACATACGCACCTCCGCGAAGGCGAGGACCGCCGGGTCCAGCGTGTAGATGCTCAGCAGCCAATGCTGCAATAAAAGGAACGCGGCGCAGGCCAGCCCCGAGATGAGGAGGCTGGACATCAGAGTGAGGCGGAAGACGCGCTTGCAGCGCTCCCTGTCTCCCGCGCCGTAGTTCTGGCTGGTGAAGGTCACGGCCGCCTGGGTGAAGGCGCTGACGATGTAGTAGGCGATAAATTCAAAGTTGAGCGCCGTGGCCGAGCCCGCGGACGCCGCGGAGCCGAAGCCGTTGATGGCCGCCTGGATGCAGATGTTGGAGATGGAGAACACCACGCCCTGCATTCCCGTGGGGACGCCGATGCGCAGCATGCGCAGGACATGCTCCCGATTCAGCGAAAGCTGGCGGAGGCTGAGGCGAAAGGGCTCCTCTTCGTTCATCAGGTAGCGCACCGCCATACCGGCGCTGACCACGTTGGCGATGACTGTCGCGATACCCACCCCGGCCACACCCAGATGAAAGACAATCACCAAAATGAGGTTGAGGATGACGTTGATTACGCCGGAGACGGCCAGGCACCACAAGGGGTGCTGGCTGTCTCCCCGGCTGCGCAGGATGGCGGCACTGAAGTTATAGAGCATGATGAAGGGCATGCCCAAAAAGTAGATCCTCAGGTACAGGACGGAGAGCTCCATCACGTCCTCCGGTGTTTCCATGATCCTCAGGAGCGGGCGGGCCATAACCAATCCCCAGACCAGCAGGAAAAAGCCGCTGATGACCGCCAGGGAGACGGCAGTATGCACCGCTTCATGGATTTTCTGCCGCTCATTTTGACCAATGTAGTGAGCAATGACAACATTGGCTCCGATGGAGACGCCCACAAATAAATTGACCAGCAGGTTGATCGCGGAGCCGTTGCTGCCCACCGCGGCCAGGGCCTGCCGGCTGTCGAACCGCCCCACCACGGCCACATCAGCCGAGTTGAAGAGCTGCTGGATGATGGTGCTGGCCGCCAGAGGAACGGCGAAGAGCACGATCTTGTCCAGCAGGGAGCCGTGCAGCATATCGACCTGATTATGGTGCGAGTGATATCTCATAAAAAAAGATCATGCCTTCCCAAGCGATAATCTCAGATAAAAAATTATTATAGCACTCCGACGGGGACTATAATTCAACGGACAGTTGCCGCTGCGCCGCGCTCCGTGCCCCAACGCGTTGTTCCTCACGGCTACAGAAAAAGACGCTATCCGGAGGGACAGCGTCTTTGACTCTTACATACTCTGTTGCGCCTGATAATCCTTCTGTACCTAAGCTCACTCCGCTTCCATGGCCTTCGCTTCCACAGCCTTGTTGATCTTGTTCTGATTCCACATGGAGTAGAGTATGGAGAGGATCGCGAGCCCAAGGAACACCATGGCGATGGAAGAATGGAAGATCTGCGTAAAGTCGCCATGATTGAGGTTCATGTATCGAACGAAGTTCTGTTCGCACATAGGCCCAAGGATCAGGGTCAGCAGGATGGGAGAAAGCGGAAACTCATATTTGTTCATCAGCCAGCCGAAGATGCCGAAGCCCACACAGACCCCCAGATCAAAGACGTTCTTGTTGATGGAGAACGCGCCCAGCAGCGAGATGACCAGTATGATAGGATAGAGGATCGTCTTTTCCACCGAGACAATCTTTGTAAAGAAACGCACGCACGCACAGCCCAGCACCAGCATGGCCAGGTTGGCAAGCATCAGTGCGGCAAACACTCCGTAAACCGTGGGAATCTCGGATATGTACATCATGGGGCCGGGCTGGATGCCCTTCATTATGAATGCGCCGAGCAAAACCGCCGTCACCGCATCGCCCGGCACGCCCAGAGCCAGAAGCGGAATCATGGCGCCGCCCGAGCATCCGTTGTTCGCCGATTCCGTCGCCGCCACACCGTTTGGAATACCGGTGCCCCACTTTTCGGGATGGCGGGAAAAGCTCTTGTTTGCGCCGTAACTCACAAAGACCGCAATATCGCCCCCCGCACCGGGGATAGCACCCACAAATGTGCCGATCAGAGCTCCGGACAGGATATTGGGCCATATCTTCCTCATGGTTTTGCCATCTGGAAGGACACGGGTAATCTTCTCGTTGGAAACGATATGCAGTTCTTCACCACGCACAATCCGTTCAACGCCCGCTATGACCTCGGCGACAGCAAACATGCCAATCAAAGCAGGGATGAAAGCAAATCCTTCGTAGAGGCTCACCTGGGATCGGGAGATAAATCGGGGGATGCCGCCGGTGGGA
>JAIKZX010000060.1 GCA_024681935.1 Fretibacterium sp. | reverse complement strand
TTACTCGCCTCAAGACCCTGGAATTACCTGTTTCACAATTCCTTTTGCCCTTCGGCTCTGCGCCCCTGTCCGGCGCGCAACAGAGAACATTATACTCCCTTCTCCCTCCCTGTCAAGCTCCTTTCCTTCCCCAATCTTCCGGACCTTATTACATCATTTTGCGATATATCTTCCTATATAATAGTGTCAGTATCTGCGGATTTAAGAATTCGGCCCGGAGGGCCCGGGCCGAATTCTTAAATTATTATTCTCTCTTGATATCTTAATCTTTTTGGTGCTCAAGCTCCCAGCGGGTCTGGTCCGTGTGGAGCAGCCGGTGGGAACGCTCCCCCAGCGGACTGCCAAGATAATCCTTATAGCAGGCGATGATAGACGGGTTCTCGTGGGAAAAACGAAGCTTGGATTTCTTGTCGATGTCCAGCAGTATCCTCCCGCGTTCCTCGCCCATCTCACGCCCCTCCTGGATGGGCTGACCGCCACCACCCGCGCACCCCGTCGGGCAGGCCATCATTTCAACAAAATCATAATGGACCTCTTTGTTGCGGATAGCCTCACACAGGGCGCGGACATTGCCAAGGCCATGAGCCACGGCGATATTCAGCATCTTGCCCGCAATTTCAAAACGGCTTTCCTTCCATTTGCCCTCGTAGCTGCGTACACTCTGGAAGGCATCCGGGTCGGGGTTCTTGCCCGTAACGAGATAGTACGCGCTACGGAGCGCTGCCTCCATGACGCCGCCCGTCGTGCCAAAGATGTGGCCCGCACCGGTGGCAGTCCCCAGCGGCTGATCGAAATCCTGCTCCTCCAGGCATGCGAAGTCGATATGCTCCGAGCGGAGCAGACGGTCCAGTTCCCGAACGGTGAGCACCACATCCACGTCCTGTGTGCCGCTGCTGTTCATGACGGACACACTGGCCTCGTACTTCTTCGCCGTGCAGGGCATGAACGAAACAAAATACAGACGGCTTGGGTCCACATTCAAAATCTCCGCATACCAGGATTTCAAAATCGCGCCAAACATCTGCTGAGGGGACTTGGCCGAGGACAGAAGCGGCACAAGGTCCGGGTACTCCATCTTGACGAAGCGCACCCAGCCGGGGCAGCAGGAGGTAAACATTGGGAACTTTTCCTTGTCCGCATTCTTCAGCTTCTCAACGAACTCGCTGCCCTCCTCCATGATGGTGAGGTCGGCGGAGAAGTCCGTGTCAAACACATAATCAAAGCCGACCTGGCGCAACGCCGCAGCGAGCCTCCTGGCCGTGGCCTCCTCGTGGGTGAGCCCCAGCATTTCACCCCAGGACGTGCGGACCGCGGGGGCAATGGACGCTATCATGATCTTGTCCCCATCCGCCAGAGCGCGCATGACCTTCGCCGTGTCATCACGTTCCCGGAGCGCCCCCACGGGGCAGTGGGTAATGCATTGACCGCAGATGGTACACTTCGCTTCGGTGATAGTCCTGTTGCCGGCGCAGTCCACCGTGGTGCGGGAGCCGGTCTTGGACATATCCCACACGTTCATGCCCTGAACCTTGTCACAAATCTGAATGCAGCGCATGCACTTGATGCACTTCTGTGCGTCGCGGATAAGGGGGAAGCTCATGTCCCAGTTCAGCGGAGGCAGATCCTGATGATAGGGGAATTCCAGCACACCCAGATCGTTGGCGATGGTCTGGAGCTCGCAGTTGCCGCTCCTCACACACTCGGCGCAGCGGGCATTATGCTGGGACAGAAGCAGCTCGATGTTGATACGGCGGGCCTGGCGGACCTTAGGGGAATTGGTGTGGATGAACATCCCCTCCTCCACGATGTTGTTGCACGAGGGAACTAATTTTTCCAGCCCCTCAATCTCAACGACGCAGACGCGGCACGCGCCAATCTCGTTAATTCCCTTCAGATAGCACAGGTGCGGGATATCGATGTGATTTTGTTTGGCCGCGTCCAGAATAGTGGTTCCCTCGGGGACCTGAAGTGCCTTTCCGTTAATTATGACATTTACCATTTCAGTTCACGGCCTCCTTTGAACACGCCAAGCCCGTAGTGGTCGCAGCGCAGGCAGCGGTGGGATTCCTGCATGGCCTCTTCATAGCTCATGCCGCACTCGCACTTTTTGAAATCCTTGACGCGCTCCTCGACGGGGCGCTCGCGCAAATTCACGCGGCCGCAGGGTGTTCCATCATAGGGGACGGGGGCGGGGATGTCCACCGGCATTTCTATGAGATGATGGAAGCCCAGATACTCGTCGATATTAGCGGCAGCCACCTTGCCGGCGGCGATGGCCCGAATGACCGTCGCGGGACCTGATACGCAGTCTCCGCCCGCAAAGATACCCGGCATCCCGGCAACCTCCTGATTGTCCAGGGACTCAATCGCGCCGCGCTGAACCGCGACGCCGTCCTTCTCAAAGTTGTAGGACTCAATACCCTGCCCCACAGCCACGATAATCATATCGCACGGCAGGCGCCTGGGCTCCACGTTAGCCGGTCTGGGAACAGGCCGGCCTTTCTTGATGAAGCCGGTCATCTGCTGCTGTATCCAGAGGGCCTGCGCCCTGCCCTTCTCGTTGACTTCCACCGTCAGCGGGGTGACCAACTCAAGGACTTCGCAGCCCTCCATCTCCGTAGCCTCAACCTCATCCATCAGAGCCGTCATGTCTGCCTTACGCCGACGGTAGGCCAGAGTGACGTGAGCACCAAGCCGCAGTGCAGAACGGGCGCAGTCCATCGCTACGTTGCCGCCGCCAACGACGATTACTTTTTTGTCCTTCAGATCCGGGTACTCATCGTCGCCAATGCTGCGGAGAATCTCCACCGCCGACACCACGCCCTCAGCGTGCTCTCCCTCAATCTTCAGAGACTTGTCGATATGGGCTCCGATGGCGATATACACAGCATCAAATTCGTTCCTCAGCTTTGCCAGCGGGTAAGACTCACCTCCGACAGACGTTTCCAGATGGACTTTAATATCTCCGGCCGTGAGGAGCGTCTTTATCTCCGCGTCCAGTGCCTCGCGGGGCAAACGATAGGCCGGAATGCCATAGCGCAGCATACCGCCCAGGTGCCTGCGCTGCTCGAAAATCTCCACGCTGTGCCCCATGAGCCCCAGGTAGTAGGCCGCTGTAATGCCGCTGGGACCCCCTCCAATGATGGCGACTTTCTTGCCCGTTCTGGGCGCAGGCTTCTCCCCTTCACGGAAGACAGGGACCTCCCCCGCGTGCTCGACGGCGAAGAGCTTCATGCCGCGGATGTTAACCGAATCGTCTATCATGTTGCGACGGCAGCGGCGTTCGCAGGGATGCTCGCAGACCATAGCGCACACCACGGGGAACGGGTTGTCCTTGCGGATAAGGCGTACCGCGTCGGCATAGCGTTCCGCCCCAACCAGCGCAATGTAGCCGGGGATGTCCACGTGGGCGGGACAAAGGGATACACAGGGCACAGGCTGGGACAGGCCAAAGGTGCAGCGGCCCTTGGTGACATGTTCCACATAATCGTCGCGGAATCCCCGGACGCCCTTAAGGACCATGTGGGCAGCCTCAAGCCCGATGGCGCAGTCAGCAGAGAAGAAAATGGACTCCGCCGTGCGCTCAATCAGGTCGATGGTCTCCAGCGTACCCTTGCCATCCAGGATATCCTCGATAAGGCGCTCCAGCTGCGGAAGCCCCACGCGGCACGGTACGCATTTGCCACAGGTCTGAGCAGCGCAGATCTTCAGAAAACTGCTGGCCAAATCCAGCGGGCAGAGACCGGGCGGACTGGCAATGATGCGTCGCTCAATATCCTTGTATAAGGACTCGACCGTTGCCTCGGCTTGATTGTTCGTGATGATGCTGAGACGACTCAAGTAAATCACTCCCTCGTTTGGGGACTTACCCCCATTTTGAACGTTTACCCCTCAACGCAGAAAAGCAAGGTATCGCCGCAACATTGCCCAACAACAATAAAAAATGGAGTTATAATAGGGAACAATGGTGAAGCTTTTGTCTTGGACCTTGCTTATATATATGCATTTCATTATACACCCTTGACAATACTTCATCTGACTATATTCTCAAATGGAGGGGAGGTGTGCGCATGCAGGATAACAGAAATAAAGGACGGGGCATTCCGCAGTTCGCAGCATTCAGCGAGTTCATAAAGTATGCCGGGGAGGCGGACCGACAATATCTGTTGGATAAGCGGGGCTGGGAACTCCGCTTCTCAGAGGTTGCCTGCGGTATGGCCAACGTTGCCGGGGGATGGATTGTTCTCGGGGCAGAAAAGGCAGAGGAAGGGGTGACTCTCCCCTCTCTGACTCAGGAAGAACCCCCAGCCACCCCCGGCCTCAACGACCCCGAACGTGTCCAGGCCAGCGTGGCGGTGCTGTTGTCCGAAGCATGCAGCACTCCCCTGAGAGCCTGGACTCAATTTTTGCCTGCGGAATGCCTGCTGATCGTTCGTGTGGAACCTGCCGTGTGGAATGACCGGCCCGTGTGTGTGAGGAGCGGCCATATACCTGACTACACCCGCGGATGTTACCGCCGGGTGGAGGGCATAGATGTAATCTCCGGTCTGAAGACACGTTTTCTCCTGGGGATGGACTCGCTGGAACGTCTGCGTGATGACCGTCCCGTCCCCGGGTTAAGAGTTAAAGATCTGGATACGGAGAGCCTTGCGGCCTTTCGGGGACAGGTCGCCTCCCTCCGGCCGGAGTGGGCCGGACTCGCCCCGGAGCCCTTCTTGTCACGGGCGTTGGTGTTATCCGGCAGAGACGGCCTGGTAACAGAAGCGGGAAGGCTTCTTCTGGGGCGGGAGGCTGTGGATATCCGGGTGAGCCTCCACGGCGGTGGAACTTTGGAGGTTTCCAACCTGTGGCGGGCCTGCGCACTGCTGCCACGACTGATACGGAGCCTCTCCCCGGCGTGCGGGACAGCCTTTCGCGAATGCTTCCTCAATACGCTGCTCCACGCGGACTACAGCGCGGGGGGCGTGATGATAGAACTCTCAGAGACACAAAACGGGCAAATCGAGGCCCGGATGGAAAACTGTGGGCTGGTGCGGGAGACGGAGGGATGGGCTCCCATGTGCCGGAACTTTCGTTTAATGCGGATATTCCAGCTCATGGGAATGGCGCGGGGCGAGGGGACGGGGCTGAAGCTTATCCGGAGGTACGCACCGCTTTTCCGTCTGGATCAGGACAGTTTGGAACTGCGCACATCGGCTGTGCTGCCGCTTGAACCCGCGAAGGGCATTGAGGACGCACAGGAACGCAGTCACATTGAGATGCCGCTTTTATTGGCAGCCCCGCCGTTCTTTCCCCCGGAGCCGGCCCCTGCCGTGCCTTCGGAGCCAAAGGAAGTTCCAAAGCCGCAGCTTTCTCCGGAACCGGAAGTCATTTCTGAGACGGAACCCGTTGCGGTTCCGGATATGAAACAGACAAACACACCGGATAGTTCTCAGGAACCCCAACCTGCGCCGAAGCCGGAAACTATCCCGGAGCCGGAAGCCGTTTCGAAGCCGGAGGGAACTCCGGAACCAGAATTTGCGCCGGAGCCCGTTGTGCCTCCGGAGCCGGCCCCTGCCGTGCCTTCGGAGCCCAGGGAAGTTCCAAAGCCGCAGCTTTCTCCGGAACCGGAAGTCATTTCTGAGACGGAACCCATCGCGGTTCCGGATATGAAACCGACAAACACACCGGATATTTCTCAGGAACCCCAACCTGCGCCGGAGCCGGAAACTATCCCGGAGCCGGAAGCCGTTTCGAAGCCGAAGGAAACTCCGGAACCAGTCTTTGCGCCGGAATTCGTTGTGCCCCCGGAGCCGGCCCCTGCCGTGCCTTCGGAGCCAAAGGACGTTCCAAAGCCTCAGCTTTCTCCGGAACCGGAAGTCATTTCTGAGACGGAACCCATTGCGCTTCCGGATATGAAACTGACAAACACACCGGATAGTTCTCAGGAACCCCAACCTGCGCCGGAGCCGGAAACTATCCCGGAGCCGGAAGCCGTTTCGAAGCCGGAGGAAACTCCGGAACCAGAATTTGCGCCGGAGCCCGTTGTGCCCCCGGAGCCGGCCCCTGTCATGCCTTCGGAGCCAAAGGAAGTTCCAAAGCCGCAGCTTTCTCCGGAACCGGAAGTTATTTCTGAGACGGAACCCATTGCGCTTCCGGATATGAAACTGACAAACACACCGGATAGTTCTCAGGAACCCCAACCTGCGCCGGAGCCGGAAACTATCCCGGAGCCGGAAGCCGTTTCGAAGCCGGAAGCCGTTTCGAAGCCGGAAGCCGTTTCGGAGCCGGAACCTACGCCGGAACAGCTCCTCTTTGGCGAGGAACATGTGGTTTCTTACGATGAGCGGATTCTGATGGAGCAAATCAAGGCGCTGTCGGAGAGCGAGCAGATACAGCGCATTTCAGAGATGATGGACGAGCGCGCAGGGAACGGCGTTGGCCGCGAGCAGAAGGAGGGGGCGATTCGTCCCTCGCGGGGGCTTTTTGGCAGCGCGGAGGACGACCTGCGTCGGGCCATCGCTGAGATGCGCGAAGCCGAGGAAGAGCGGGCCCGGGCGGCAAGCAGGAACGGTACCCATACCCAATAAACACAGGGGGGCTTCAACCGCCCTGACACTTGCCCGCAATCTCCGCGCCTCTCGCCTAAAGAAACAGCAAGAGCGGCTGAGTTCAGCCGCTCTTTGAATATTTCACAGAGGCTCCCGCTCTGGTATATATATTATAGTAAAATGACAGGGTATCTTGCTTGAAGGAGACATTGCCGATGAAGCCCAAATCTCTGGCGTCAGGCGCGATGATTGCTGCGCTTTACGCCGTCCTCACTTTTGCGATGGCCCCCATCTCCTATGGTCCCGTGCAGTTCCGCATCTCCGAGGCGCTGACTCTCCTGCCGTGGTATCTGCCCGAGGCAGTGCCGGGCCTTTTCATCGGGTGTGTCGTCGCTAACTTCTTTGGGGGCTACGGAATGGTGGATATGTTTTTCGGCTCCCTCGCTACGCTCATCGGGGCGCTGCTGACGCGAAAAGCTCCGCAGCTTTGGGCGGCGGCTCTGCCTCCTGTGGTGTCAAACATGATTATCATTGGAGCCATGCTGCACGTCCTCATCGGCGTTCCCCTGATTGCAACAGCCCTCTATGTTGGGGTGGGTGAGGCGGGGGCCTGCTTCCTTGTGGGAATCCCGGTGATGAAGCTCCTGGAGCGCAGGGGGATTCTGATACCCACAAGGCACACCCGCGGGGCACAGGCAGACCGTTAGGCAGGCAAAAGCGGCGAAAAGCTCCCACGCCGCTTTTCAGCAGACCTTGACGTCCGGCTGCCTTTGGGCAATAATGACTATCAGGTGGGAGCTTGCTTTGGGGTGTAGCCAAGCGGCAAGGCAACGGACTTTGGCTCCGTCATCGCTGGTTCGAATCCAGCCACCCCAGCCAAATAATGAGGTGAAGGTAATTGTGAAAGGCTTAACCGGCGTTCTGATTATGGCGGCGGGAAAGGGCACACGGATGAAGAACCCTCTTCCCAAGGTTTTACAACCTCTGCTGGACAGGCCTATGCTGGACTACCTGTTGAGGAGTGTCCTTGCCTGTGACGTTCAGGTTCCCCTACATCAGGATGGCGTCAAAAGCGTGGCTGTCCTGGTGGGCTCAGGCGGCGAACAGGTAGAATCTCATCTTGCAAAAAACTTTCAGGAATCGTTAACAATCCTTTGGCAAAAGGAACAGCTTGGAACGGGACACGCCGTGCAGATCGCCCAGGACTGGTGGGGGGACTTTGAAACGCTGCTCGTCCTCAACGGCGATTTACCCCTCCTGAGCGTGGAGAGTCTGAACGCATTTATGGGACGATTCAATGAGAATCGGCCCGACTGTGCTATCCTCAGTTTTGTCGCACGAAACCCGGCAGCCTATGGCCGTGTGATACGCACCGTTCAGGACGGCGTCCGCGTGGTGGAATTCAAGGACGCCACAGAGGAACAGCAGCAGGTCCGCGAGGTCAACGCGGGCTGCTATGCCTTCAACGTAACCTCGTTGAAGGCTGTTATCGGAAAAATCAACAACGACAACGCACAAAAGGAATATTATCTGCCAGACGCCCTGAAGCTTATGGTGGAGGCCGGCATGAGGGTTGAAGCTTACCCGATGCCTGAGGAGGATTTGAGCGGCGTCAACACTCAAGCGGAACTGGCAGCGGCCACGGCGGTGATGCGGCGGCGCATCCTGGAACGGTGGATGAACTGCGGCGTTCGCGTCATGGATCCCGCCACGACGTGGGTTGGACCAGACGTGAAACTGGCGCCGGGTGTTGTCCTCATGCCCAATATCCAACTCTGGGGCCACAGCCAGGTGGGCGAGGATTCGGTGATTGGGTCCGGGTCCATTCTCACTGACGCTGTTCTGGGGCGGAATGTGACGCTTGTCGCGAACGTAGTCATTGAGAACAGCGAGCTGTGCGACTTCGCCAAGGCGGGCCCGTTTGTTTATATCCGCGAAGGCAGCCGCCTTGAGGAGCGCGCCTTCGCAGGGAAGTTTGTGGAGCTGAAGAAAACTGTGGTGGGCAGGGGCAGCAAGGTCCCCCATCTGTCCTACATGGGCGACGCCACGCTTGGAGAGGGCGTCAACATTGGCGCGGGAACCATCACCTGCAATTACGACGGCAGGGACAAGCACCCGACAAAAATCGGGGACGGTTGTTTTGTCGGGTCGGACACAATGCTTGTGGCTCCTGTGACCCTGGAAGACAACGCAGCGACAGCGGCCGGGTCCGTTATCACGGGGTCCGTGCCTGAAGGAGCGTTAGGAGTGGGCCGGGCGCGTCAGCACAACATCGACGGCTGGTTCCGGAGAAAGCAGCAGCAACGGGAACACGAATCGGGGAGGTAAGATCCGTGTCAAGAGGCAATGTGGTCAAGATCTTTTCGGGAACGGCACATCCTGATTTTGCCAATCGTGTTTGCGCCGAACTGGGAGTTAAGCTCTCTGCAGCAAGACACTTCCGTTTCTCCGATGGGGAGATAGGTCTTTCTATCGATGAGAGCGTACGGGGGGCGGACGTATTCGTGATTCAGCCGACGTGCGCGCCGGCAAACGAGAATCTGTTCCAGCTCCTTATCATGGCTGATGCGTTCAAAAGGGCCTCGGCCCATCACGTCAGCGCCGTCATTCCCTACTTCGGCTACGCGCGCCAGGACCGCAAGGCCCGGCCCCGTGAACCTATTACGGCCAAACTGGTCGCCAACCTTCTGACCCAAAGCGGGATAGACCGCGTTATCACGGCAGACCTGCACGCGGGCCAGATTCAGGGCTTTTTCGATATCCCCGTCGACCACCTCACGGGCATGAATCTCCTGGCTTCCTATTTTAAGGAAAGGCTTGCGGAGGAGCTGAAGCGGGGTGAGGTCGTGGTGGTATCGCCAGACGTGGGGGGCGTGGCACGCGCAAGAAAGTTTGCTGTTATGCTCAAGACCGACATTGCCATTGTGGACAAGCGGCGCTCCCACGAGGTGGCCAACGTCTCCGAAGTGATGGACATTATAGGAGACGTGGAGGGGCGGACGGCCATTTTGGTGGATGACATCATCGACACGGCCGGCACCATCTGCAACGCGTCCCACGGGCTTAAGCAGCGCGGCTGCAGAACGATTTACGCCTGCGCAACCCACTCCGTCCTCTCCGGGCCTGCGATGGAACGCATCGGGAAATCTCCCATTGAGAAGATTATTTTCTCGGATACGATTCCTCTTGCGGAGTCCAAGCAGGCAGCGAAGATAGAACAGCTCTCCATCGCGCCGCTCTTTGCTGAGGCCATCAAGAGAGTCCACGTCGAGCGGTCGGTGAGCACACTGTTTGAATAAAGCTCATTACCCTCTCCTGAGGGCGTTAATAATATGTTAAAATTTCGTAGGGTTCAGGGGGGGACATCCCCCCTGAATTTAATCTGAGAAGGAGTTGTTTTGAGAAATGTCTGAGCGAGTAACGTTAGTGATGGAGCCCAGAGAGAAAACCGGCAAAGGCGAAAACGGCCGTCTGCGGAGGGCAGGATATGTCCCCTGCATCCTCTATGGGCCTGAGCTGGAGAAAAACATCCAGGGCAAGCTGAAGATGAAGGATGTGGAGCGCATCCTGGCAGGACGCTGGGAGTCTCAGCGCTTCACTGTGACGCTGCCGGACGGCGAGCAGGAGATGTGCCTCATCCGCGAAGCGCAGGTTAATCCTCTGACGGACCAGCCGCTGCATATCGACTTCCTCCGCCTGGTAAAGGGCCGCAAGATCAACGTCAACATCCCCGTTGAGACTGTGGGCCGCGAGGTTTCGCCCGGCGTGAAGGACGGCGGCGTCCTTGAGGTTGTCCACGAACTGGAGGTCCAGACGCTCCCGATGAACATTCCTGATGTTATCGAGGTTGACGTCTCCGGTCTGGGCGTGGGTGATGCCATCCACGCGGGTGACCTGAAGCTGCCGGATGGCGTTGAGCTGCTGGCCGACCCCGAGGAGATTGTTGCCGTTGTCGCCATGTCCCGTGGCGTTGAGGAACCCGTTTCGACGGAGGAAGAGCCCGCGGCAGCCGACGTGGAAGTCGTAGCCAAGGGCAAGGCTGCCAAGGAGGAAGAGAGCGCTGAGTAACCGGCTTATCGTCGGTTTGGGAAATCCGGGTGAGGAGTACGCCCTCACCCGGCATAATATGGGTTGGCTGTCCGTCGACCATCTGGTGCTGCGGCGGGAGCTTGGGCGGCCTCAGACAAAGTTCCGCGGAGAGTTCTGGCGAACGGGAAATGTGGCCTGGCTCAAGCCCCTGACGTTTATGAATCTGAGCGGCGCTTCGGTGCGGGAGGCCTTTGACTTCTACAAGCTGGAACCGGAGGATGTGCTGATTATCTACGACGATCTGGCGCTCCCCTACGGAAAACTCCGGCTCCGTGCCCAGGGCAGCGCCGGCGGGCACAACGGTCTGGCCTCTGTGCTGGGAGCACTGGGGACGCTCTCGGTTCCGCGTCTGCGGATTGGGCTGGGGGGAGTGCCTGTTAAACAGGGCGGCATGATTGGCCGCGTGCTGGGGCACCTCAACCCGGAGGAGCGGGAACAGCTGCCCGATATCCTTGACCGTGTGGAGGCCGCCGTGGATGCCTGGCTGACACTGGATATCCAGAAGGCGATGTCCAAAGTCAATGAGCCCAAAATTGACAAGGGGCAAGAATAGGTGAAAACAAAGAGGCCGCTTTCGCGGTCTCTTATTATAATAATGAAGGAGGGAATCATTGGACCGGGGGGGAGCGAATTGCAGGAATTTTTTTCAGGGGACACAAACTGGCTTCTGCTTCTGTCCCTGGTTCTGGGCAGCGCTGCGCTGGCCTTCCTCGGTGATATCCTGGGCTTCAGGTACGGCAAGCAGAGGATAAGCCTCTTTGGACTGAGGCCCAAGTACACCAGCCGTCTTATCACTGCCATCATGGGCGGAGTCATTGCTGTTGTCGTCCTTGCGGTGCTCTCCGTGCTCTCTCAGGACGTGCGGACAGCCCTTTTCAGCATGAACTACATTCAGCAGCAGCTCTTTGACCTCCGCTTTCAGCTCAATGAGAGCCAGGCTGTCGCGGAACAGGCTTTGGATGATCTGTCCGTGCAGCACGAAACGCTTCAGGCCACAATTGCCAGTCTGGATGTCGCGCGCCTGGACCTGGAGACCCTTCGGAACGATCGTTTTCTGCTGGAACAGGAGAAGGCGGAGCTGGAGGCGTCAGTTCAGGGGATGAGGGAGGAATCTGACCAGCTGAAGCGCGCGCTCCGCACCATGAAGAACGAGGCTATCGCCGTGAGCGCCAACACTCTTTTGGCGCAGCGTGCCTTTGAGCCCGGCAGCACCCGGGCGGAAGTTATCTCCGGGCTGGAGGATCTGAAACAAACGGCGCGTCTCAACGTCTTCCGGCGGGTGTCGGACCAGGCCCTGTCGCGCCTTCGTGACATTCCCCTCGAGTCCGACGCGGAGGCGGAGGCCGCGCTGGTCGACTCAATCACCGGAATGGAGAGTCGCTGTTATGTCCGTGCGCTTTCGCAGGAAAACGTGGCCTTTGGGGAGACCATCCCTCTCCGTCTGGAGATGGGAACCAGCTTTTTGATTTACCCCGACGGGACCCCTGTCTACCGAAAGACGTACGACCCTCAGGAACCGGGCTTCCAGCCCGAGGAAGTTCTGCACATCTTTTTGCGTGAGCTGAAGATGCAGTCCATCCGCGACGGCATCCTTCCTGACCCTGCGACCAACAATGTGGGCACGCTGGAAGGAGAGGCGTTCTTCAGTGCTGTGGAGGAGCTTCAGTCCATTCACACGCCGGTCATCATCGACGCGCTGGCCTCCGGCGACATCTACACGGAGGGGCCGGTCGTCATCCAACTCACCTTTGAAGAATGAAATGACCGAAAAAATGACAGAAGTTACTATCTACACGGACGGGGGCGCGTCCCCTAACCCCGGGCTTGGCGGCTGGGCCGCCGTGCTGTTGTCCCCCGCACACGGAGCGCGGCGCGAGATTTTTGGCGCTGAGGCGGAAACGACGAACAACCGCATGGAGCTCACCGCGGCCATCCAGGCACTTCAGGCGCTTAAGCGTCCCTGTCAGGTAGACCTTCACACCGACTCAACTTATCTGCGCAACGCCTTTGAACAGGGCTGGCTCGCCAGGTGGAAAAAGAATGGCTGGCGCACAGCACAGAAGACGCCCGTACTCAACCGGGACCTGTGGGAGACGCTGTGGGAGCTGACCCAGACCCACCGTGTGCGCTGGCACTGGGTAAAGGGGCACGCGGAAGACGATCTCAATAACCGCTGTGACGCCCTGGTCCGCCGTGCGCGGGAGGAATTCCCGGCCGGAAACAGAGGAGACTGATGCACCGTTTCCTCAATGCATTCCTTCACGTCCTCTGGCCTGTGAGCTGTCCCGTCTGCGGCCGGCTGGGGGAGGTGCTCTGCGCTGAGTGCGCGGCCTCCCTGTTTCTGTCCCCCCCGCTATCACGATGCCTGTGCTGCGGAGGGCTATTCCCCTGCGGCCGCCATCCCGGCGCTCCCCGAATTCGTTCCGCCTCACCTTACAATGAAAAGATAAAATCCGTCATTTTCGCCCTGAAGTACGGCGGGCTTCGTGCCATTGGGCAGCATTTAGGCGCGGCAATGGCCTCCCTGTGGGAGCGTCCGGACACAGATCTCCTTTTGCCCGTGCCCCTGCACCGCGGAAGCACACGAGGCTACAACCAGGCATTTGAGATCGCACGGGGGCTGGGGCGCGTCTGGGACATGAAAGCAGCGGATACCATCCAGTGGACGCGAAGGCTTCCCCGCCGCACGGGCCTGAACCGGGAGGAACGGCAGGCCCTCCGTTCCGACGACTTCATCATACCGAAACAACTCAGAGGCCTGCGCGTCGTGTTGGTGGACGACATCTGCACAACGGGCGCGACCCTCACCCGTCTGGCCGCAGCGTGCAAAGAAGCTGGCGTGTCCGTCACGGGGGCGTACACGGTGGCTTCTGTATCCTGAGGGGCTAAAGACCAGACCAAAGGGCTCCGATAATCTACCTGATGAGAAAGAGTGTCTCTAAAAGGGGCACGATATTTTAGGCAAAATGAAAGGAGCGTGTTCTCAATGATTGGAAGGATAACCGGACAGTACAGTATGGACGCGCTGAAGGGGAAGAAATCGCGGAGGGGCGTTTACTCGGACGGAGCATCCTTTGATTCTGACGAGGCAAGCTTTAGCTCGTTCGGCGTGGAGCTGGCTCGTATCAACGCTGAGCTCAAGAACGTTCCCGATGTCCGTGAAGATGTGGTCGCCAACTACAAGTCTCAGATTGAGGCCGGCACGTATGTGCCCTCACTGGACAAGGTGGCCCACTCCCTGATCATCGCAGGTATGCTGAACGTAGATTAGCCGCCGGAGCGGTTGCTCATAGGGGGCATAAGCTGTGCGCAGCGAGGTTCAGGAACTCATCGACGCAGTAGAGGACGAAGCCGACAACATCGATGACCTTGTCGATATTGTGCGGGATCAGCGGGACGCTATGAAGGACCGCGACCCGGAAGGCGTGGACGACCTCATGAAGGAGATGCGCGATGTTTTCTTTGACGTGCAGACCCAGGAGGGGCTGCGCGACGACATGGCAAAGAAGATGGCCGCGCGGTGGGGATGCGACCCCCGTGTGAGTTCTCTTGCTGCCCTCATGGAGGAGGATGAGCGCGCCCTGTTCAACGGGGCCGCAGACCGGCTGACACAATCTGTCTTCGTCTTGAAGTCGGAGATTTTGATTTTGAATGGGCTGGTCGACCAGAACGAAAAGTACACGTCCATGCTGCTTTCAGAGTGGCGCCGCCTGATGGGAGACGCCCCGCGCAGCGGACTTTCCGCCGAGGCAGGCGCGATGGACTTCAGGGGGTAGAGGCAAATGAGCACTTTCGCAGGAATCGAGATGGGCAAGAGGGCCCTCAATGCCTTTCGGCTTGGAATGCAGACCGTCGGGCACAACATCTCCAACATGGAGACGGAGGGATACTCCCGTCAGCGGGTGAACTACTCCACGGTGCAGCCGATGGACCTGCCTGGCATCGGCCAGGTAGGACAGGGCGTTCAGGTGGACGAGATTGTCCGCATTCGCGATGAGTTCCTCGATTTCCAGTACCGCTCAAACCAGGCGACCCTCGGGTATTGGGACAAAATCAACGAGCTTTATGACACAATCCAGAACTACATTGCCGAGCCGGCAGGTGAAGGTGTCCGTTCGGCTATGAATACATTTTTCGACGCCATGCAGAGCGTCCAGCTCACTCCGGAGGACGCCGCAGCTCGGCGCAACCTGGTGGAGTCCGCCCAGTCGCTGGGCAATATGCTGGACTCTCTCGTCAATGGCTTTGAGACCTACAACAAAGCGGTGAATCAGGAGGTTCAGTCCTCTGTGGACGAGGCCAATGAGATCCTGTATAAAATCGCCGCCCTGAACAAGCAGATTTATCATGCGGAAGCGCTGGACCAGAACGCCAACGACCTGTTGGATCAGCGCGACCTGCTTTTGGATAAAATTTCTTCCATGATTGACGTGACCTACAACGAACCCATGGGTGACAACCCCACGGGCGAGTTTTTCCTGACTCTCAACGGCCGCGCCCTGATTCAGGGCGACCATGTCCGCGAGCTGAAGGCCCATGCCTTCCAGTGGGACGGCCAGGTGTACTATGACGTGCAGGTGGCGGAAAACGAGTTTGACATTGTGAGCAACTGCATGGTGGCCGACGTGCTGACCACGGGGCCGGAGGGAGTCCATCAGCTCAATGTGGACCGCATCTCCAACTATGAGGAATGGGAGGTCGGAGGCGGCGACGCCCTGTGTCTTGAGACGCGGGCCCTCACCACATCGGAGTTCGATGGCTTTATCCTTGACGGTACAGATGAGGAAAACCGCGATACTCGCACGCTTACCTTCAGAACATTGGTGGATACAGGTACGAACGCTGACGGAACTAAAAACATGGAGCCCGTTACGTTTAAGGTCAGCGTTACATGGAATACCGATAAGTGGGAGATGACAACCACTGATGAAGCCGGAAATTCGATAACGGGAGATTCATCGGATGCAAAATTGAGCGTCCAGGAACTTGGAACGTATTTACAGAAGGTTATTGATGAGGCGAAGGACAGCAGCGACAACACATATCTGAAGAATTCCGGCCTGAATGTCTCAACCACGGACGCTAAGTTTGAAGTTCAAGGTGCTACTATAACGGATACAGATGGGATTTTGAGCGGGGATTTGTTTAATAGCGGCGTTATACTGGATGGAACAGGTACAACGGATAAGACGTTGACCTTTGAAAAAAATGGGACAAAGGTCAATGTTAAGCTCACTTGGGACACCACAGATGAGAAATGGACAATGTCGGCTTTTAAAGAGGATGGGACGAAATTCCAGGATTCAAATGGGAACGATATCGATATCACAGAAAAATCAGCGGGGGCTACACTGAAACTCAGTGAGCTGACTTCGTTCCTGAATGATAAGGTTTTTGTTAAGACAACGGGTATGAATGGAGTTACGGCCTCTTCTAATGGTCCCTCCCTGACCATCACCGCCGGCACGGATCACATGATCGAGGTCACCGACGGCAGCGGGATGCTGGGGATGCTTCAGGCCACCAAGGTGGCCAAGGCCGGGAACACCACAATGCGCTCGCGGCCCATGAGCGTGGACGAGGCCCTGGGCGTCACGGGCTCCTTCCGCATTCAGGTGGGCAGTCAGGGCACTCGAGTCTACTCTCAGCCCTTTAAGAATGATACCCTGCTGGCGGACGGTGAGATCCTCGGCGAGCCGAAAGAAGATGAGGCCACGACCCACACCTTCCGCATCGGCGTGTCTGACCAGCAGATTGACATCACGGCAGTCTGGAACAGCAAATCGGAACAATGGGAACTGAGCAGCGACGTGTTCGCGCCGGGGGTGAACACGGGCGATTTCAACGTCTATCCTGTGCCGTCGGGCACGACGCTGTCCGTCACAGAGCTGACGGACTTTATCAAAGAGGCGGCGGAAAAGGTTCCGGACGCAAACCTCAACGTCACAGCTTACACAAATGACAGCGGCGTGGCGGTGCAGTTCTCCGTCGAGTCGACGGACTATCACCTCATCTCCATTTCTGATGTGGAGGGGAACCTGGCGGAGAAAATGGGCATGGCGAACCCCAACCCCGTCATCACCATCGACGTGGCGGAGACGGACTCGCTGACCATCATCCGCAACAAGATCAACGAGAAGTATCAGGAGGAGTTCGGCCTGACGGAGCCGGAGCAGTGGGTCCACGCCTCCCTTCAGCAGGACTCAGACCAGTCTTGGTATCTTTCCATTGCCGCCGACGTGGCGGGCGAGGCCCAGCGCATCACCCTGATGGGCGAGGAGGGCGGCAGCATGCAGCTTCTCCGCCGCCTGGGCCTGACGGCAAACGTGGATGTCGGTAAACTGGAGGACGGTACGCCAGTTTACCGCGAGGTTTCGGCCATCGCCACGGAGTCCCAGGACGCCTCCTTTACCTTTGACAACGTACACTACCTGTCCTCGGACAACATGTTCAAGACGGCCCGGCGCATCCCTGCCTCGGACAGCAAGACCGACTACACCGCGTCCCAGGAGGTGGAGGTCTCCGAGGGGATGTGGTTCAACCTCAAGAATGCGGGCATCACCACCGTCACATCGCGCCACCACGTGAAGGGCGGCTCCGTCAAGGCGCTGGAGGAGGCTCGTGACGAACTTATTCCCGACCTGAAGGGCACGCTGGACGAGGTGGCCTACGGCCTGGTGAAGAACCTCAACGCCTACCAGTATTCCGGCTACGGCATCGGCGATGACATCACCATGACCGGCGTGGCCTTCTTTGATCCGCTCTCCACAAAGGCGGGCGCGGCAAAGGCCCTCTCCGTCAGCGACAAGGTTGTGGCAGACAACGCGCTCATCGGCGCGGCGATGGGCCAGAAGGGTGAAGACGGAAAGGCCGTCTCCGGTGTCAGCGGCGGGTCTGGCGACGGCACAAACGCGGGCCGCATGAACGGACTGTCCTCGGCCAGAATTTTGAAGGACGGAACCGTCTCCCTTGGCGGGGAGTACGACGCCATGCTGGCGGAGATTGGATCCAAGGCGGGGAACGCCCAGCTGATGTAC
>JAIKZX010000176.1 GCA_024681935.1 Fretibacterium sp. | reverse complement strand
GGATCTTGAGGAGGGATACCCGGGCAACTTCACCCTCACGGAGACCGCGTCCTTCTCCGGCGGCGTGTTCCGGATGCAGTTCGATTACGTCTGCGACAAGGACACCCCGGCGAACATCACGAACCACAACTACTTTAACCTGAACGGTCATGGCCGCGGCACCATCCTGAATCACAGTGTGATGATTCACGCCGACCGCTTCTGCCGGGCGGATGACGGGCTTCTGGCCTTTGCCCCCACGGTCCCGGTGGACGGGACGCCCCTGGACCTGCGGAAGCCGCGGACTGTCCTTGAGGGGCTGTCCTCTTACTCGGACGACATCATCCGGGCCCGGGGCGGGTATGACCATTGCTTTGAGATATCCAGCCACGACGGGCCCGACGCGGCGGTGACAGGGGACGAGAGCGGGATACGCCTGGAGGTCTATTCGGACATGCCGGCGCTCCAGTTCTACACGGGAAACATGATTGGCGGCCATGTGGCGGGCAAGAAGGGCGCGTTCTACAACACGTTTGACGGCTTTGCGCTGGAGAGCCAGCAGTTCCCCAACGCAGTGAACGAACCGGCCTTTCCCAGCGCGGTCATCAAGGCAGGAGTTCCCGCCTCGGCGTTTATCGAGTATCGGTTCAGATAATTCCTGAGAGACTGGCCAGATTCGTCTGGCCCATACCCGCAGGGCACAGGCGCGGCTTGATTCGCCTGTGCCCTGAATCCGGCCGGATGAGCCGGCCTTATGGAGGTCAGTGTTCCTATCCCTCTGACAGCCCCCTGTTGGCGGGATAGAGCAGCGCCTCCCTGAGCTTCAATATGAAATACGGGGACCGCAGCGGGTCCCCTTTCCTTTTCTCTTTTTTCAATGGGGTGCGGCCCCCCTGTCCACGATGCAGCGCTTGACATTTGAATCTTTTTTCCATAATGTATTGGCTAAAGCCATCTGTTGATACTCCTCGAGGGGGGATAATATAAGTGATGAAAGAAATGACCAGTCAGAAGATGAGGAAACTTGCTCCGGAGATCGACCCGCTCCGTATCGGCTGCGGGTGGAGCCTCGAGGACCTGGGCAAGCCGCAGATTATCATCGAGAGCACGGCGGGGGACAGCCACCCCGGAAGTGCCCATCTGATGAAGCTGGTCGAGGCTGTCCGCAGGGGCGTCCTTGAAGCGGGGGGGTACGGTGCGCGCTACTTCTGCACCGACATCTGCGACGGCGAGAGCCAGGGCACTGACGGCATCAACTTCAGCCTGGTGAGCCGTGAGATGATTGCCAACATGATCGAGATCCACGCCAACGCCACACCCTTTGACGGCGGCGTGTTCATCGCAAGCTGCGACAAGGGGATGCCGGGCAACCTGATGGGCATGGCGCGGCTCAATATCCCGTCCATCATGGTGACAGGCGGAACGATGAGCGCGGGCCCGGAGCTTTTGACCCTGGAGCAGTTGGGGATGTACAGCGCGAAGTTCGAACGGGGAGAGATTGACGAGGCGCGCCTGAATTGGGCGAAGCAAAATGCCTGTCCCAGCTGCGGGGCGTGCAGCTTTATCGGCACGGCCTCGACCATGCAGATTCTGGCGGAGGCTATGGGACTGTCGCTCCCCGGAAGCGCCCTGCTCCCGGCCACCAGCCCCGACCTGATGGACTACGCCTTCCGCGCCGGGAAACGTATTGTGGAGCTGGCCAGGGAGGGCACCCGCCCCTCGGACATTGTGACGATGGAAAGCCTGGAGAACGCAATCATGGTCCACGCGGCAATCTCCGGCAGCACCAATGCCCTGCTGCATCTGCCCGCCATCGCCCATGAGTACGGCCTGACCATCACCGGCGACACCTTTGACCGTCTTCACCGGGGCGCTCATTATCTGCTGGACCTGCGGCCCGCCGGAAAGTGGCCTGCGGAGTTCTTCTATTACGCGGGCGGCGTGCCAGCCATCATGGAGGAGATTCGCGGCGTCCTGCACCTTGACGCTAAGACCATCACCGGCAGGACCCTTGAGGAAAATCTCGATGAACTCAGGGAGGGCGGATTCTACGAGCGCTGCCGGAAATGGCTGGAGGAGGCCAACGTGAAGTACGGCCTTCAACTCACGAAAGAGGACATCATCCGCCCCTACGGCAGGGCTATTGGGACCGATGGCAGTATCGCGATTCTGAAGGGCAACCTCGCTCCGGAGGGCGCGGTCATCAAACACACCGCCTGTCCCCGGGAGATGTTCAAGGCCGTTTTGTACGCCCGCCCCTTCGACAGCGAGGAGGAATGTCTCGACGCCGTGCTCCATCACAAGGTCCGGAAGGGCGACGCGGTTTTTATCCGCTACGAGGGCCCTAAGGGGAGCGGGATGCCGGAGATGTTCTACACCTCGGAAGCCATCAGCACCGACCCCGAGCTGGGGCGCAGCATTGCCCTCATCACTGACGGCCGGTTTTCCGGCGCCTCCACAGGGCCTGTAATCGGACACTGCAGCCCTGAAGCTCAGGCCGGAGGGCCTATTGCCCTGGTGGAGGAGGGGGACCTTATCGAGCTGGATGTTTTTGCCAGGAAGCTCAATATTATTGGAGTCAAGGGCGAGCAAAAGACGCCGGGAGAGATAGACGGTATTCTTGCGGAGAGAGCCAGGGCCTGGAAGCCCAGGGAGAAAAAATATAAGCGGGGCGTTCTGAGGCTGTTCAGCGAGCTGGCTGCCAGCCCTATGAAGGGGGCATATCTGGAGTATAAGGATTAAACGGCTTTTGTGACGGGCAAACGGACACATACTCATGGAGATGTGCCCGTTTGCCTGAAAATGTTTACTACAGGCAGGCCTGCCAGCCTCCGTCGATGTAGATGGTCTGGCCGCTGATGTAGTCCGAGGCGGGGCCCGCCAGCATCACGGCCAGCCCGATGATGTCCGTGGGGTTTCCCCAGCGCTGCAGGGGGACCTCGCTCTTCACCCAGGCGTCAAACTCAGGGTCCTCGGCCAGGGGCCTGGTCAGGTCCGTCAGGAAATACCCCGGCCCGATGGCGTTGACGTTGATGTTATAGGGCCCCCATTCCGTGGCCATGGACTTCGTCAGGGTCACGATGCCGCCCTTGGCCGCGCAGTAGTTCCCGATGTTGGGGCGCACCATCGCCGCGTTGATGGAAGCAATGTTGATAATCTTGCCATACTTGCGGGCAATCATGCCCCGCGCCACGGCCCGGCCCACGATAAACGCGCCGGACAGATTCACGTCGATGACCTTGCGCCAGTTTTCCACCGGCATATCAATCAACAGGCTGCGTTTGTGAATGCCCGCGTTGTTGACCAGAATATCAATGGGGCCGACCTCGCGCTCAATAGCCTCCACCGCTGGCACCACCTGCGCCTCATCGGAGATGTCGAACACATAGGTTCCGGCGGCCTCACGCCCTCCGGCCTTCAGCAACGACTGAGCTTTTTCCAGCGCCCCGGCGCTCACGTCGCTGAGGACAATGCGCGCGCCCGCTTCCTGCATTCCCTTCGCGATGGTGAAGCCCAGGCCCTGGGCACTGCCGGTAACCAGAGCCACCCGCCCCTCAAGCGAAAAAAGATTAGACACAGCCCTCTCCTCCAGATTCAGGCCGCAGGGTCAGGCCATGCTGCCATGGTCCGGCCCCGCGGAAAAGAACAGCAGAAATCAGTGATGAAGTGTTGTCCCCGTCAGCTTCTGATAGTACTTCAGAAGGGCGGAATGGTCGCAGGAGCCGTCGCCGTCCCTGTGCAGAATCTTCATCATCTCCAGCATGGACTGGGTCAGCGGGATGGGGGAGTCCACAGCCTTGGCGGTGTCCACCACG
>JAIKZX010000068.1 GCA_024681935.1 Fretibacterium sp. | reverse complement strand
CTGGAGCTTCGTGAAGATCGGCTTCACCAGCTTTGGCGGCCTCTCGATGATCCCCCTCATCTCGAGCGAGATGATCTCCCACGGCTGGATGACCGCCGCGGAGGTCTCCGATATCGTGGCGATCGCGGAGATGACGCCGGGCCCGCTGGGCCTGAACTGCGCCACCTTCGCGGGCATGAGGACGGCATGGCTGCCGGGGGCCGCCGCCGCCAACCTTGGCGTGCTGACCCCAACGCTGACGCTCTGCGCTGTGGCGGCGGTCTTCTTTGTGCATTTCAAAAACAGCCGCCGCCTGGCTCAGGTCATGGCAGGGGTCCGGCCTGCCTGTATCGGGATGGTGGCGGGCGTGCTTATTTCCCTCTCCCAGGTCAATTACTTTGATGGCCCGCGCGTCAGCCTTCCCTCTCTCGCTCTGGGGCTTCTGGACCTGATCCTGCTGGTAAAATTCAGGGTGAGCATCCCCAAAGTGCTGGGACTCAGCGCATTGCTGGGCCTGCTGCTTTACGGGGGCCTGGGTCTGTGAGCCGCCCCTGAGCGGGCAAATCTGTTGAACCGAGGTCAAAAATGAACAAGGACAACCTGAAGAAAATTACTGAGCTGCGGCACGAACTGCACGCCCACCCGGAGCTCTCAGGGAGCGAGGGCTGGACCAAGCGCCGCCTGATGGACTTCATTGAGGACAACACCACCCTGGCCGTGGTGGACTGCGGGAGCTGGTTCTACGCGGCGCACTACGCTGAGGGAACGGAGGCGATTGCTTTCCGCGCGGACATGGACGCCCTGCCCATCACGGAGGCGGGAGCGGCTGCCGGGCTCCCATGGGTATCCCGACAGCCCGGCGTTTCCCACAAGTGCGGCCATGACGGGCACAGCGCGGCGCTCTGCGGGGTGGGGCTGGAACTGGAGAACGTGCCTCACCCGCGCTCGGTCTATCTCATCTTCCAGCACGCGGAGGAGACAGGCTGCGGCGGCCAGATTTGCTCTGCCCTGCTGCGCGAGCGTCCCGTCTCGGAGATCTATGCCTTTCACAACCGCAGCGGGTATCCCGTGGGCAGCGTCATCGTGCGCTCCGGGCTGTGCCAGTGCGCGTCAAAGGGCCTGACCGTCAAAATGACGGGCCGCCGGTCCCACGCCAGCGAGCCGGAGAAGGGGATAAACCCCTCCTTTGCCCTGGCGTCGCTGGTGTCCCACGTTGAGCGGCTGCTGAATGAGCCTCACCGGGGCCTTGTCCTCTGCACGGTGGTGAACATCGCGGCGGGGCAGAAGGACTTTGGCATCTCCGCGGGGGAGGGCGAAGTGTCAATGACGCTGCGGGCGGACCGGGAGGCGGAGATGGACGCGCTGGAGGCCGATATCCGGCAGGAGGCAGCCCGCCTTGCCCGGAAGGCCGGTCTTGAGGTGGGGTTTGAGGTCTCCGACCCCTTCCCCGAGACAGTCAGCAGCGCGGAGTGCGTCCGCCGGGCGGAGGCGGCAGCGAAGCGTCTGGGGTTCCCGCTTCTGCAGATGGAGGCCCCCTGGCGCGCGTCGGAGGACTTCGGCTACTACACCCGGGAGGTCCCCGGGGCCATTTTCTACATCGGCAGCGGGGAAGACTATCCTCCGCTGCATACGCCGGAGTATGACTTCAACGACGCCATCCTTGAGACGGCTGTGGATATGTTCCTCGCGATTTATCAGGAGGAGGGGGCATTTTGAGAAATTATCCCCATCGTGTGGATAATTTTTTGTGGATAATGTGGTCAACTCCCGCGGCCGGTTCCCTGCCGTTCCGAACGGGAATAACGCTCTGGAATTGGGTATTAAGAACCATATAGCATGGGTCTTAGTGTTTTTCTTTGCGGAAAAATGAGCAAGAAAGCAAAAAAACCCTCTCAAACGCCTTAAAAGACCTTGCATATTTTGTAAAGGCTGATAAAATGCAAGAAAATCTTTTGTTCGGAGGTGTAAGTTATGACCAAGGCAGAACTTATTGATGCCATCGCTGAGAAACTGCTCCTCAAGAAGAAGGACGTTACCCCTGTTGTTGAAGAGGTCTTTACGTCCATCGAGACGGCCCTTTCCAAGGGCGAGAAGTGCACGTTTGTCGGCTTTGGCGTCTTTGAGGTCAAGGAGCGTGCGGCGCGTGAGGGACGCAATCCTCAGGATCCCACCAAGGTTGTGAAGATTCCTGCGAAGAAAGTCCCTGTCTTCCGCCCTGGCAAGGACCTCAAAGAGAAGGTCGCTGCCCTCAAGCCCGCCAAGAAAAAGGCGGCGAAGTAACACCAGTCTGCACCCTGCCGGTGCGGACGCATTGCGCAAAAGGCGGCCCCTTTTGGAGCCGCTTTTATTTATAATTTCTCAATCCGAGTTCGGAAAGAAGGAGTCTCATGCTTTCCTTTAGTCCATTAACCTGGGAGGACAAGGAACAATATACCACCTGTTATCAACGCTGTCCTGTGCATCACGCGGAATACTCTTTCTTTGGGCTCTGGGGCTGGCGGGACAGTGTGCCGCTGGATCTGGCCTTTGAGGACGGCCTCTGCTGGATCCGCTCTCACGGCCCTCAGCCCGGCATTTGCGGCCCGCTGGGAGACTGGAACGCGGCGGACTGGGAGTCTGTCCTGTCCCGTCACTTCGCGCGGGGCGATGTCATTTACGACGTTCCCAGGGAAGCCGCGGACAGCTTCCCGGAGGAACTCAGGGCGCGCCTGAGCCTGGAGGAGGCGCGCGAACAGTGGGAGTACGTTTACCGGGTCCAGGACCTTATCACACTCAAAGGCAGCCAGTTTGCCCATAAAAGAAACCGTGTCCGGGCTTTTGTCTCAGGCTATGAATGGGATTACTTCCCCATGCTGCCGGAGGACTTCCCCGACGTCATGGAATTTCAGGAGAGGTGGCGGGATCAGCGGGACAGGACCATGGACGCGGAGGAGGTCGTCTCGCTCTACGACGAGGATCTCGCTATCCGCGCGGCCCTGGAGAGCTGGGATGATTTTCCTTTTCTGGGGGGGATCCTCAGGGTGGAGGGCGAAATTGTCGCCTACACCATCGCGGAGGAGCTGGATCTTCAGACGCTGGATATCCGTTTTGAGAAGGCCCTTGGAGAATACACCGGAAGCTACCAGGCGATCAACCAGCTCTTCCTGAAGAATCAGGGCGCGTCTTATATCTGGGTCAACCGCGAGGAAGATATGGGCGAACCCGGCCTCCGCAAAGCCAAGCTGTCCTACAACCCGGCGCGGATGCTGGAGAAATATCGTGTCACGCTGCTTGCCTAAAGGGTGTCCATATCGTGATACGAGCCCACGTCGATCTTTTTTTCTCTGGCGAGGCTTTCCACCGCCTCCTGAGCTTCGCAGGGGAACTCGCAGGCCAGGCCGCAGCTTGAGGAGAGCTTGCGGGGCACAGGGGCAATGCGGGCGGAAATGCCCGCGCCCCGGCACGCTCTCTCAAACAAAAGCGCCATACTCGTTGTCTTAAATGTCGCGAGGCAGCTCATCAGCAGAATGCCTATTTCGTCTTCTTTGTTTTGTTCCTGCTGCCCTTTGGCCGGCCGCGCTTCTTGGGGAGAGCGCTGGCTGCGGATTTCTTTGCCGCCGCCGCCGCGGTTTTTGCCTTGGGCGGCCTGCCTCGCCTCTTCTGAGGGGCGGCAGGGACCTCTGTCTTGGCCTGGGACGGTCTTCCCCTCTTGACGCCTGGTCTCAGTTTCGTGTGGTTCTTCACCGCTTCCCGCGGGATAATCCAGATGGAGCCAAACTTAAACGCCCCCGGGAACCGTCCTCCCGTGCACAGGCGGCTCATCCGGCTCCCGGAAAGCCCCAGAATCTTCTTCGCCTCTCCCGCGTCGATATAATCCTTCTCCAGGTCCTCTTTCGAGATCATTTTTCGGCCTCCTTTTTTTTAAAACGGGTATTTAAAACAGTATAACATGGCATTGCTATTGATACGATAAAAAGGGGCTAAGTATTATTACGGATTTTCTTGAAAAACGGTTCCAGCTCGGCGATAAGGACGGAGGCAAAGATCAGGAGGCACCCCGCCGCGGCGCGGAGCGTGAGCGTCTCTCCCAGGAGGAGGATGCCGGACAGCAGGCCGAAAACTGCCTCCAGGCTCATAATGATGGCCGCGTGGGTGGGGGGCGAATACCTCTGAGCGCATATCTGGATGGCGTAGCTTCCAAAGGTGCAGAACACAATGGTGAAGGCAAGGTCAGGCAGCCCTTCGGAGCTGAGGCGGAGGGGGCCTTCGAACAGGAAGCCGGAGATCAGGCACAGCAGGGTGAGCGTTAAGAACTCGATGAAGCTGATGGCGATGGGGTCGCAGCCCGCCTGGCCATACCCCTCCGCCCCCTGAGTGTAGTGAGAGATGGCGAGGATCTGGGCCGCAAAGAGCACCGCGCAGAGCAGGGTCAGGGCATCGCCGATATTCAGGGCTCCCGACAGGTCCGTCAGGAGCCCCATCCCAAGGAGGCAGAGCCCGGCAGCCCCCAGGGTCACCCACCCCGGGAAGATCCGGCGGAAGGCCCACAAGAGCAGGGGGACGAGAAGGACGTAGGTGGCTGTGATGAAGGCCTGCCGTCCGGCTCCAATGAAGTTCAGAGCAACGGTCTGGGTGCCCATGGCGGCGAACAGGATCCCCCCGATGACGACCCCGGCGCGCAGGTTTTGCTTCCATGTCCCGCGGATGCGGCGGGGGAAGAGGAGCAGAAGCATTGCGGCCCCCGGCCCAAAACGCAGAAACAGCAGCCAGCAGGGGGTGTAGATGGAAACGAGCCTTTTCATGGTGACGAAGCCCAGCCCCCAGAAGAGGGCGCAGAGCAG
>JAIKZX010000029.1 GCA_024681935.1 Fretibacterium sp. | reverse complement strand
AACCGGAGCCTGACCTTCAGCCGGAACCGGGCCCTCAACCGGAATTAAAATCAAAGCCCGAGCCGGAACCGCCTGAGCAAGTGCCCCTTAAGCCGGCAATGGAGCAGAAGCCGCGTCCCATGCCTTCCCTGTGGACTCATGCTGTCTCCATGCCGGATGACTGGTCGCTCGTCGGTCTGCTTGACGAAGAGGACGAGGAGGTGGAGGAGAGCGAGGGAACGCGCAACAAGGCCTTCACACAAAAGCTGCATAAGGGCCTTCAGGAGCGGAAGAACCAGACGAAGGAGCGCCGCTCCAGGGAGCAGGCGCCCATTCAACGCTATTGGCCGCGCGCTTTTGCATTCTGCATCGTTCTCATCCTCGTGCTCACAGGAGCCTGGGCTGTGCTTCGTTATCTTCAAAAAAACATCCATCCCCGAGGTGACGATGGGCTCTCCCATCCCGTTCAGACGGACGTGGGGACGAAGAATCCCCCCGCCGCCTTGCCCGGCGCTCTTTCCGCTTCTGTGCCAGCGGTTCTGCTCTCGCCCGATGAGAAACCGGCAAAGCCGGCGGAAGAGTCAGTCCCGGTGAAGCCTGCGCCAAAGAAAACCGAACTGCCGGCAGAAAAGCCCGCGTCCGTGGAGAAGCCGGCAAAACCGCAGGAAAATCCTGTGCCGGTGTCCCACCCTGTTTCGTCGGAGGATAAGCCCATGCCGCCGGTGAAGCCCGCCCCAAAGAAGCCCGTACCGCCGGCAGAAAAGCCTGCGTCCGTGGAAAAACCGGCAAAGCCTGCAGAAAAGCCCGTGTCCGTGGAGAAACCGGCAAAGCCGGTGGAAAAGCCCGTGTCCGTGGAGAAACCGGCAAAGCCGGTGGAAAAGCCCGCACCGGTGAAGAAACAGACGGAACCTGTCCTTCCCGTTTCCTATGAGGGGCAGGTCCGCCAGGGGACGGCGGCCCTGAACAACAAGCGCTACGACGAGGCCCTTGAAACCTTCTCCCAGGCTCTGGAGCGCAGGAAGGACGACCCCCGCGCGTGGCTGGGGATTGTGGCTGCTTTCGAGGGCAAGGGGGCGGTGGGTGAGGCTTTCCGGGTATTAGTTGACGCCCGCAACGCGCTGCCAAGGAACCCAACTATTGAGGTGAAGCTCAGGGATTTGCAGCAGCGCAACAAGTGAGAATGTTTGTGTGTAAAAAGAGAGGGATAATCAATGTCGGAAGTGTTTGACGGTGCGCGCCGGAATGCCCGCGAGACGGTGGGGAACGCCGTGGTGAAGGCCCTGAGAGACAGAGGGTTTGAGGCCGTTTACGCTGAGTCGAAGGAAAAAGCACTGGGGCTCATTTTGGACAGAATCCCCAGAGGGGCGACTGTGGGGATCCCCGGAACGGTGTCGGTACGGGAGCTGGGTGCGATTGAGGCGCTGGAGTCCAGGGGCTGTATTGTCTATCAGCACTGGGGGCCGCTTACCCCGGAGGCGCGGCTGCAGGCTCGCATGAATGAGAATGCTGCAGACTTCTTTCTCACCAGCGCCAACGCGCTCACCCAGGATGGCGAGATTATCAGCATTGACGCGGATGGGAACCGTGTCAGCGCCATGGCCTGGGGGCAGGGAGTCCTAATCTTCGTGATTGGCATCAACAAACTTGCCTTCACGCTTGAGGAGGGGATCCGCCGTGCCCGGTCTGCTTCCATTCCAAACGCCCTGCGCCTTGGGAATACCACGCCCTGCGCGAAGGCCGGCTGCTGTGTCGACTGCCGCGGCGTCTCACGCCTGTGCCGGGCGACGCTGATTCTGGAGGCACCGACCCACGGGCGTGAGACTCACGTCATTCTTGTTGGCGCAGAACTGGGGTATTGACCCCCAGGGGCAAAGCGCCAGGCTAAATTAAAACAGGAAAGGTAAATAATCAATGGAGAACAGAGATAAAGCCGTCGTGCTCCTGGCTGGAGGGCGGGTTATTCAGCGTCAGCCTATGTCCACCGGACAGCCGGACCTGACAGAGGAGGAACTGATGGCCCTCCTTCCCGATGAACTTCGGGAGCACACGGCATTTCAGAATTGGAGCCTTCAGCCCATCTCCAACTACACTCTGCGGATGTGCGGTGAGATTATCAGTATGGCCGCCTCCTTCATCAATAACGACGGGGCAAGGGGTGTCGTGGTCACCTGCGGGCTTCAGGGCCTTGCGGAGCTTGCCTACTTCGCGGACCTCATCTGGGATCTTAATCTCCCTCTGGTCTTCACGGGCTCCCTCTTCAATGCCGGTTCCCGCGGAAGCGAGACGTCGCTCCGGCTGGAGCAGTCTATCCGGGCCGTGATGTCCGGTTACTGCAGGGGGAAGGGCGCACTGATCTGTATCCAGGATGCGATTTACTCCCCGGCAGATGTGCTGCAGATATGCAGTTTCCGCCGCGGCATCCTCGCCTTCCCGGACGCGCCTCTGGCCGTCTTTGCGCAGCCATCGGGGGAGCTTCTGCCTCTCCGTGCTCCCCGGCAGCGTCAGGTTCTGAGTCTGGGCTATCCTCTGTCGAGGAATATTGAGATACTCAGCGCCTCCCTTGGGGATGGGGACCTCATGCTGAAAGCCCTTCTGGATAAGCGTTTCGAGGAACTTGACGGACTGATTATCTCCGGTCTGGGGGATGGGGACGTTCCGTCAGGCTGGGTCCCCCTGATCCGTAAGCTGGTCCGCGCGGAGATTCCCATCGTTCTGGCCTCTCGGGCCGGTGGCTGCGTTCAGGATGCGGAGGATTTCGAGGGCAGTGCTTCTCAGCTTCTGGAATTTGGCCTGATCGATGCCGGAATGCTCTCCCCCTGTCAGGCGCGCCTGCGGCTGACTGTGGGACTCTCCGCGGGACTGAAGGGAGAGGACCTGGCCCGCTACATGAAGGGCGAACAATGATGGTCCCGAATGCGCCCTTTGGGCTTGTTGCTGTTGTCGGCCGACCTAACGTGGGAAAATCCTCCCTCTTCAACCGCCTGATTGGACGGAGGGAGGCCATCGTTGACGACACTCCCGGCGTCACCCGTGACCGGCTTTATGGCACGGCGGAGTGGCGGGACCGGTGTTTCTATGTCATCGACACGGGGGGGATTCTCGGCGAAGAATCGGCCTTCAGCGAAGGGATAAGAGCTCACGTTGAAGCGGCGCTCCGCGAGTGCGACGTCATCCTGATGGTGCTGGACGGTCAGGCCGGCGTCACCCCGCCTGATGAGGAGTTGGCTGCTCTTCTGCGCCGGGCCGGGGGCTCAAAGGAGAAGCGCAAGCCTGTTGTCGTCGCCGTCAACAAGATGGATGACATCAAGCATGAGGACAACGCTGCGGAAGCTTACACGCTGGGCTTTGAGAATGTCGTGCCTATCAGTGCGCTGCATAAACGCAACCTTGAGGACCTGCTGGATTTGCTGGTCAAACTGCTGCCTCAGGCTCCCGCAGGAGAAACAGAGGAGGACGCCGTGAGGCTGGCCATCGTGGGCCGGCCCAACGTGGGGAAGTCCTCCCTGCTGAATCGGCTGGCGGGAGCGGAACGGTCGCTGGTGAGCCCTGTGGCGGGCACGACCCGTGACCCCGTTGACACATCTGTCACGCTTGAGGGACAGCGCTTCCGCCTGATAGACACGGCAGGGCTGCGCCGGGCCGGGAGGAAGCCCGCCGCGTGGTCTGGCAGGAGCCCTTCTTCCGGTGGGCGCAACCTGGAGTATTACTCCTTTGTGCGCACATTGTCTGCGGTGGACCGGTCGGATGTGGCGCTGCTTCTGATGGATGCGGCCGATCCCTGCACGGATCAGGACAAGAAGATTGCTGCCCATGTGGTCGAAAAGGGCAAGGGGCTGGTCCTCGTCCTCAACAAGTGGGACCTCATGGCCGGACAGGAGCGGTCCGGCGACAAGTTAATCCGTCGGATACGGGATGACCTTCCCTTTCTGACCTGGGCCCCCGTGCTGTTCACATCGGCGCTCAGCGGACGCGGCGTGCAGAAAATTGCCTCCACGGTCCTGGCCGTGCGTGAGGCGCGCCGTCGTCGTATTCCAACCAATGCGCTCAATCGCCTGATGCGCGACGTGCTGGCCTTTGACCGCCTTCCCTCCAACCGGAAGGGACGCGCGCTTCGCATCTACTACTGTTCTCAGGCGGAGGTGGAGCCGCCGACCTTCGTGTTCTTTGTTAACGATCCCTCTATTGTGAACACTGCCTTCGAGAATCATGTCCGCAATGAACTGCGGGCTCTGGCGGACTTTACGGGGTCCCCCCTCCGTGTGTTCTGGCGGGGGAAAGAGGAGGATTAGCTGCCCCGCATTTTCCGCATGCTGCAATTTGCGGCTAATGGCGGACGATAGAAAACGCGTCCGGGTATAATATCTAACCCAGCATCTTATTTCCGACAGGAAGGGGTGGTTTTTATGACGAGGCGAAGAAGTCTTTTGTTCTGCACAGGGGAGGTGCTCCTGCTTTGTTGGCTGGTGTGCCCTGCTGTGGCGGCGGAACCTGCTCCAGAAGCGGAATCGGAGGGATGGATGGACACCCTGTCCGCTGGATGGGACAAGATGACGGGGTTCTTCTCGTGGGGCAGCTCAGGCGATGAGGTACCCGTTTCACAGGACAGCCTGCCGGACTACCTGGCCGGGAGCTGGGGAAAACTGACAGACACCCTGACGGAGGCCCTGTCCCTGCGTGATGAGCGGGAAACCCTGCCGGAGTCCGCGTGGTTCGGGAACGATAAGGGCTCCAACGAGGAGAAGATCAATAAGCTGCTGGACGAGGCACTGGAAATTCTGGTGCAGGGTCGGGCAGGGGAGATGCGTAACGAGGCGGCGTCCCTTCGGATGAAGTTGTCTGAAATGCGCCAGGAGGCGGACTCACTGAGAAATCGGCGTATCACGGCGCCGGAGAGTTCCATGCTCCCCTGGAAGGAGACCCGGGCCAGTGTGGACAATCGTCTGGCGGAGCTGGATCGGGAGATACGGAGCAATGAAGCTATGCTGGCCTCCCTGAACGACAGGCTGGCGGACGCGCTGCGGGAGATGGGACTGGAGCTTGATCAGGCTCAGATTGACGTCCTGTTGAGCTCCGTCACGGGCGACGATCTGCTGCGAAACACAGTGGTGTTCGCCAATGTGAAGAGCGTTGTCGAGAAACTGGAGGTCCTGGCACAGAACGATCAGAACGACCTGGAGATCAGCCGGCGCTACACCGGTATGTACCTGGTGCTGAACGATCTCCTCATCCACACGCAGGAGGAGCTTGTCCGGAAGATCGACGGGGAGTACAAGCTCCGTCTGGGGGACCTTATCAGGGAGGCGGAGTCCCTTCAGACTGAGGCGCAGAGTCGCAGCCGCCAGAATGGGTACACGGAGGCGCAGCAGAAATCCTTTGCCCTGAATGCGGAGTCCAACGCCATGACGGCGCGGGTGGCCCGTCTCTATGTGGAACTGCTGGACTCGCAGCGCAAGGGCATCATGGAGAATCTTCACGGGCTCCGGCGAAACCGTGACCTGGCGGAGAACACTTACCGGACGGTGCGAAGTTCCGGTGACCTGCGCAACCTCATTCACTCCGGGCTGGCGCTCTTTGATTCCATTCATACACTCTCCATGCCCCAGCTTCAGCCCTTCGAGAGTGAGGCCCTGCGGCGGGAATTCGAGGAGATCAACAAGAGGCTTAAACGATAGCCCAGTGCGGCAGCAAAAAAAGAGGCGGCGTCCCAGCATGGGACGCCGCCTTAATTATCTCAGTTCCAGACTAACTTCCAATGTTGAACAGGTTGTCGATGAGCTGCTCCTTGAACTGATCGCCCGCCGAGACATCCTCGGGGTCGTTGCTGCCGGGGCCCATGGGGAACCTGAGGTGCAGCTTGAACTGCTTTTCATCCTTCTTTTGCTCCTCCTTATTGAGCCTGTCAAGGGGAAGGTAGTCCTGAAGGGACTTGGTTGACTTCAGGTCAAGCAGCCGGAGATTCTGCCAGCTGTTCGCCAGAGTGAAAGAGATGTTCTGATAGTCGCGCTTTTTGACGCCCAGAATCTTTCCTGCCGCGTCGCGCAGGAAGCCGGAAGCGCCGCCGCCTGAGAGCGTCCCCGTCACGTACTGGAACGCCCCCTTTATGGCGCCCAGGAACTGGTCCAGTATCTTCTGGTCAAACCGGCCCTGAACCAGAAGCTTGAGCCCCTTGCCGGGAATGCCCATCGAACCGTTGACCGCAAAGTAGCGGTAGAGCGGCTCGTCCGGCCCGGCCGTCACCTGCGTTCCGGGATTGAGGAACAGGTCGACGCCATTCCAGAAGAAAGTGCTGCGGATGTGCTCAAAACTGATACGCTTCGTGGGGGTCACGCTGTCCAGCAAGGCCATCTTGTGCAGGTACCCGCGGCTGGTGATGAGGTTGCCGCTGGCGAAAGACGTGGGGAACAGGCCAAAGCTCCCCTTCATCTCGACGTTGGCGTCCGCGGAACCCACCAGCTCTCCCTCCGGCAGGAAGGGAGCGGCCAGTTTGCCCATGTCCAGGTTCCTCAGGGTGACGTCCCCCTTCCAGGTGGATTTCGCAAGATCGACGTCCACCCCGGAGCGGATGACGCCGCCGCTGAGCATGGCGCGTGCGTTCTTCACCTCGATTTTGTTGGAGGCGAGCCGCACGGTGACGGGCACGGAGATATCCTGAACTGTCACCTTATCAATGGCCGTGAGGCGCGGCATGGAAAGCTGAATCTCAATAGGAGCGTTCCCCCCCATGCTCCCCTTCACCTTCACCGTCGCGTTTCCTGCGACGAGGCCTTTTGCCTGGGGAGAGAGGACGGCGGCAAGTTGCCCCACGTTCACGGGCCGGGTCGCAGCGCTGTAAACCCAGGTTTTTCCCCGGCGCTGGAGGTCGCCGTCCACGGCCAGGGTGAAGTCCTGCATCCGGCCGCTGGCGCTCAGCCTGTAATGTTCCGTCGAGGGGGCCGACACATTCAGAGCCATAGAATCGACCTGCATCTTGTTGATAATCAGGGGCGAGGTCACCTTTGCGGAGAGGGCAGGCTTCGCCAGGGTCCCCGTCAGGGCCAGGGTCCCGTCCAGCGCACCGTTCACAGGCGGGTTATCCATAAACTGTATCAAAAGCGGACGCAGCTCCAGCCCCTTCACGCTAAGCCCCAGGCTCACCGTGCTGTCCATCAGACGCTTTTTCCCCGACACGAAGCGGCCATGTCCCTTGATGAGGGCTCCGCCTAACTTCGCCTCCAGTTTTGTTACGTTTATGCGGCCCATGTCCCCGTGGGCGTCGAGCACAGCATAGGGCATACGAATCTCACCCCGCCCCGCGGGTGGTCTCTGCCCGGCCTTTATGTCCTCCGCGCGGAGGTGTGCCGTGACCTTCGCTGTGTTAAGGGGGCCCCTGACGCTCACGTGCCCCTCCGCCGTGCCGCTCAGCGGCTCCTTCAGGCCCAGTGCCCCGGATATCTGTGCCAGGTTGAGCTTCGTGGCGGAGGCGGTGACGTCCAGCCGGGGGTTCGCCCCATTCAGGGCGATGCTGCCCCCAAATGCGACGCTCCCTCCCGGCAGCTTGATCAGGGTCTCCGGGACTGTCACCTGGTTATTCGCATACTGCACGGAGACGTCTAAGTTGCCCAGGGACAAACCGGCCACTCTGTTGTTCCGCCCCAGCAGGTGAACGGACACACGCGGGTTGGAGAAAGTTCCCTCCGCCGTGGCCTCCAGG
Organism: Fretibacterium sp.; assembly: GCA_024681935.1. Lineage (GTDB taxonomy): Bacteria > Synergistota > Synergistia > Synergistales > Aminobacteriaceae > JAFUYV01. The sequence continues at coordinate 6,766 of JAIKZX010000029.1, read as the reverse complement.
CTGCATGTTCCTTTAAACTGAGCATCCTTCAGCTGGGGAATGGCGTGGGGGGTGAGGTTGTGAATGTCGGCCCGGAAGCTCATCGTATGTTTCTTCATGTTCGCTGAACCGGAAGCCGAGAGGGTGGCTTTGGGCGCCAGCCTGCCCGTCAGAGAGTCCAGCACGGCAAGGCCATCCTTGTATTTAAGGTTCGCTGTCAGGTCATGAAGCGAGACCCCGGAGGCCATGACCTCTCCCAGCGTCAATCTTCCCGAGGCGGTGTTTTTATTGTAAATCAGATCTGCCGCCAGCTTTTGAATGACAACCCCCGCGGCTGAAAGATTTTCCGACCTGATGCTGCCCGTGACGGAAAGATCCCCGGCAACACGGGCGGTCAGGGTCACCCTGCCGGATGGCTTTGCCCCCCCTGCGGCAGGAAAGGCAGCGGGCAGGGTGGAAAGGTCGAGGTTCACGAGCGACAGGATTGCCTCGGGATGGATTCCTCCCTCCGTCTGTGCTACCTCCGCACGTCCAAAGAGCTTGCCTCCAAAGACCTGACCGGTGCAGGACAGTTTAGGGGCTTCCCCCGGCCTCAGACGGACGTCAACGTCCAATCCTTTAACGAGGCGCACCCCGGCGGCCGAGACCTCAGGCAGGCGGGCTTTAAGTTCCCCGGAAATCTTCTCCAGGTCTCCGTCCAGGCCGGCGGACAGGTCAAAGTGAATCTGGCCGTCCTTCCCGGAGAGCCCCGCGTCCGGCGCGGCGATACGTCCAATCTCGTGCAGGGAAATGTTCCTGGCGTCTCCTTGGGCCATGACGCACTCTGCCTCCAGGTCGGCGGAGACGGTCAGTTCCAGCATGGCGGCCTTTGTCTTCAGGCTGGCTCTGTCCAGAAGGAACGTCCGTCCGTCCCAGTTCCACGGGAGACGGAAGCTCAGCGGGATGTCGTTGACGATGCTTCGCGGCACGGAGAGCACACCGGAGGCGATTATGTGTTCGGCGTCCTCACCCTTGAGGAGGAGGCGGCCGTCCATCCGGCCGGAGACCCGGACAGGACTGTCCGGCACAAAGGACAGTATCGTCTCGATGGGAAAGGCGGTCAGGTCACCGCGAAAGTCAAAGGGCGGCTCCAACTGTCCCTTCAGGGAGAACCGTCCTTCCCCGGCGCGGATATCTGAGGACACAAGCGCAAGAGGGGCAAAGCCGAGCTGCGCATCCACTGCGACTGGCAGTTCCGTGCCCGACTGCGCATCCTCCACCCGGGCACGGAGCGCCAGACGACCGTCCTCTTCAAGGAACAGAGAATCAAGGTCAAGCGCGCCCTGCGGCGCGGTGAGATGGATATCCCGCACAGAAACGCTCATAGGCTGGGGGGTAATCTGGAACGAGGAGGGGTTTTCCGGCTCTTCTTCCTCATCGCCGAAGTGCTCCGCCAGAGTCTGGAGGTTGGTGACGTCAGAGCTGAAACCCTGCACATTGACAGTTTTGAGCCACGGGCTTCCCGCCAGGGTCAGGGGCCAGTCCGGGCTTACGGCAGCGTAGCTGAGTGTCAGGAAGGTCTTGTCCCCGGAGACCACCGTCACATCCCTGATGGAGTACCCCTGCCAGAGCGAGCCGTCGATGCCGCCGACTCTCACCTGAGGGACCATGTTCTCCCCAAAGTAATCGACAGCCAGCATCAGCAACGAGCCTGTCGGAAACCAGACAAGCCCTGCCGCTGCCGCGATGAGCAGAGCGGCAAAAAAGGACAGAGATTTCACCAGGAATTTTATCAAAAACAAACAGGACAACCCCATTTCGGACTTATCATATTTCACGCAGAACATACACGTCCCTGTTTTGACGCCCATTAATTATAAGCCTATTTTGGGCTCTGGCCCATAGTTTTTTGAGCTGACGCCAATTTATGCGGAAATCGTGGAACCATGCCTCCTTCCTCTGGCCTCCGTGAGACGGATGAGGTACGCTCTGCCCTGCCCAGGGGGCATACTCAGAAAGTGGCGCGGAGGTTTTCGCGGGTGAGAATGCAAAACAGCGCACTTTCACCACAGGCTTCCGCAACGCGGGGGCTCCCTTTGAGTGGCCTCTTTTACAAACTCTCCGGGTAATGATATCCTTAATTTATCTTTAGATTTAAGCTCATGGAGTGTTTTTACCCTGAGTTTAAATTTAAATGAGAACGGACACGAACCAAGAGCGGGTAAACCACAAAGTTAAGCGGGGGGATAAGACGATGCTTGACAGCGCCTACTACCAGAAAACCGACGAGATCCTGGAGAAGTACCCCAGGGAGGAACGATCGCTCATTCCCATCATTCACGACGTGCAGGACACGTACCACTATCTGCCGCCGGAGCTGTTGACGTACATCGCACGGCAGATCGGCATCACGGAGACAAAGGCCTACAGTGTGGCAAGCTTTTACGAGAATTTCTCATTTGAGCCGAAGGGAAAGTTTGTCCTCAAGGTGTGCGACGGCACAGCCTGTCACGTGCGCCAGTCCGGCCCCGTGCTCCAGCGCCTCCGTGAGGAACTGGGCCTTGTCGAAGGCCAGCGCACCACGGCCGACATGCTCTTCACCGTGGAGACTGTCTCCTGTCTCGGGGCCTGCGGTCTCGCTCCGGCCATGACGGTCAACGATGCCGTTCATCCGGCCATGACGCCGGAGAAGGCCACCGAGCTCATTAAAGAGCTCAAAGCCCAGGCAAAGGAGGAGACGAAATGAGGAGGATACACAGCCGCGATGAGCTGAACGAACTCCAGAAGACCCTGAGCGCCCGCGTCCAGGACGCGCCCTGCCGCATCCTCATCTGCGCCGGCACGGGCTGTCAGGCCGGGGGCTCCCTTGAGATATTCCGGCGCATGAATGAGCTGGCTGCAGGCAAGGACGGCGTCAGCATCGAGTACGCCCCGGAGGCCGCCGGACATCCCATTGGCGTTCACAAGAGCGGCTGCCACGGCTTTTGCGAGATGGGGCCGCTGGTCCGCATCGAGCCCCAGGGTATCCTCTACACAAAGGTAAAGCCGGAGGACTGCGATGAGATTTTCGGGACGACAGTGAAGAAGGGCGGGGTGGTCCACCGTCTGCTCTACAGGACGCCGGACGGCAAGGAGTACGCCAACCAGGAGGAAATCCCCTTCTATCAGCGGCAGACGCGTCTTGTGCTGAAGAACTGCGGCCATATCGACGCGGAGCATATTGAGGAGGCCATCGCCAGCGGCACATATCAGGCGTTGTCCAAGGCCCTGTTCCAGATGACCCGCGAGGCTGTTATTCAGACGGTGCTGGATTCCAACCTGCGCGGGCGCGGCGGCGGCGGGTTCGTGACCGGCAAGAAGTGGCAGCAGGTGGCGGGCCAGAAGGAGACGACGCGCTTCGTCGTCTGCAATGGCGACGAGGGCGATCCCGGCGCGTTCATGGACCGCTCTATCATGGAGGGTGACCCCCACAAAATGGTTGAGGGAATGATCATCGCGGCCTACGCGGTGGGGGCCCAGGAGGGCTATATCTACGTCCGCGCGGAGTATCCCCTGGCCGTCAAGCGGCTCCAGATCGCCATTGCCCAGGCGGAGGAGGCCGGGCTGCTGGGCGAGAACATCCTGGGTTCAAACTTCAGCTTCAGATTGCACATCAACTGCGGGGCCGGGGCCTTCGTCTGCGGCGAGGGCAGCGCGCTCACCGCGTCCATCGAGGGCAAGCGGGGAATGCCGCGCGTCAAGCCGCCGCGCACGGTGGAGCAGGGTCTGTTCGGCAAGCCCACAGTACTCAACAACGTGGAGACCTTTGCCAACGTGCCCATGATTATCATGAACGGCGCGCAGTGGTTCCGGGGCATTGGCCCGGAGAACAGCCCCGGCACCAAGGCCTTTGCCCTCACGGGCAGTGTCCGCAACACGGGGCTCATCGAGGTCCCCATGGGCACGACGCTGCGCGAGGTCATCTACGACATCGGCGGAGGCATCCGCGGAGACGCGAAGTTCAAGGCCGTACAGATTGGTGGGCCGTCCGGCGGCTGCCTTGCGGAGAAGGACCTGGACATCCGTCTGGACTTCGACACACTGAAGAAGCGCGGCGCGATGGTGGGCTCCGGCGGACTCGTCGTGATGGACGAGCACACCTGCATGATTGAGGTGGCGCGGTTCTTCATGGACTTCACCCAGAGGGAGAGCTGCGGCAAGTGTGTGCCCTGCCGCGAGGGGACGCGGCGGATGCTGGAGATTCTGGAGCGCATCGTGGCCGGAAACGGAAAGATGGAGGACCTTCAGAGCCTCCGTGACCTGGCGGACCTCATCACCCACACGGCCCTCTGCGGCCTGGGCAAGAGCGCGGCCCTGCCGGTGGTCAGCACAATGAACGCCTTTCCGGATGAGTACCGCGAACACATTCAGGACAAGAAGTGCCGTGCCGGGGTGTGCCAGAAGCTCAGGCAGTACGTCATCGAGGAGGATAAGTGCAGAGGCTGCTCCAAGTGCGCGAGGAACTGTCCTGTGCAGGCCATCTCAGGGGAGCTCAAGTCACCGTTCCACATCGACCAGGCCAAATGTATCAAGTGCGGGGCCTGTATTTCCAACTGCCCGTTCAAGGCCATAAAAGTTGCCTGAAGGCCGCCCGGAGGAGGAGATTTCTATGGGACACATGATTATTGACGGGATGCCAGTCGAATTTACGGATGAGCCCAACGTGCTCTCCGTCATCCGGAAGGCGGACATTGACCTTCCCACGCTCTGCTACCACTCCGACCTCTCGGTGTACGGCGCCTGTCGTCTCTGCACGGTGGAGGACGACAAGGGCCGCATGTGGGCCTCCTGCTCGGAGCGCCCGCGGGACGGTATGAACATCCGCACCAGCACTCCGCGCCTGGTGAAATACCGCCGGATGATTCTGGAGCTGCTGCTGGCCTCCCATGACCGGGACTGCACTACCTGTGTCCGCAGCGGCGAGTGCGACCTCCAGACCCTGGCTCACAGGCTGGGCGTGGGTTCCGTGCCCTACGAGAGCCACACAGGCCATCATCCTCTGGACATGAGCTCGCCGTCCATTATCCGCAACCCCAACAAATGTATCCTCTGCGGCGACTGCGTGCGTGTGTGCGACAACGTCCAGGGCGTCAACGCCATCGACTTCGCCGGACGCGGGGCCAAGGCGATGGTCATCCCGGCCTTTGACAAACCCATCGCGGAGACGGACTGCGTGAACTGCGGCCAGTGCCGTGTGGTGTGCCCGACGGGGGCTATCAGCATCAACACCAACGTCCGCGCGGTGTGGGACGCTTTGGCAGACCCCGGCGTCAAGGTCTTTGCCCAGATTGCCCCGGCCGTCCGCGTGGCGGTGGCACACTCCTTTGGCGGCGAGAGGGGCGAGAACGTCATCGGCAAGTTAGTGGGCGTGCTGCACCGTCTGGGCTTCGACGAGGTGTACGACACCACCTACGGCGCGGACCTCACAGTCATCGAGGAGAGCAAGGAGTTTCTGGACCGGCTGGCGGCGGGAGGGCCGTTCCCGCTGTTCACGTCCTGCTGTCCGGCATGGGTGAGCTTCTGCGAGAAGCGCTGGCCGGAGTATGTGCCGAATCTCTCCACCTCCTACTCTCCGCTACAGATGCTGGCCTCCGTTGCGCAGGAGTACTTCCGTGATCCGCAGAAGAACTGCGGCAAGAAGATTCTGTCTGTGGGCATCATGCCCTGCACGGCCAAGAAGGCGGAGATCCTGCGGGAGGACACGAAGTTCCACGGCAAGGCCAACGTGGACTACATCCTCACCACCGAGGAGCTCATTACAATGATTAAGCGCGCGGGCATCCGCTTTGAGAACGTTGAGATCGAGTCTGCGGATATGCCCTTCGGCATCGGCTCCGGTGCAGGGGTCATCTTTGGAAATTCCGGCGGCGTGATGGAGGCCGTGCTTCGCTGGCTCTCCGACGGGCATGACCGCATAGCGCTGGAGCAGGTCCGCAACAGCGGTGTCCGGGGCGATGGGTCGGAGACGCTGCGGGAGTTCACGTTCAACTACCACGGTCACGACATCAGGGCCGCCGTCGTCAGCGGCCTGGCCGAGGCCAACGAGCTTTTGAAGCGCGTCAAATCCGGGGAGGCGATGTATCACATCGTTGAGATCATGGCCTGCCGCCGGGGCTGCATCATGGGCGGCGGACAGCCCACCCACGCGGGGCCGCGTACCAAACTGGCCCGCGCTAAGGGGCTCTACGACTCCGACATCTCCACGCAAATCAAGAAGTCCAGCGAGAATCCTCTGGCTCTGTCCGTCTACGAGACTCTCGTCCGCGGCCGGGAACATGAGCTGCTGCACCGGCAAATCCACAAAGCGTAAAGATTTCAGATTGCAGAAGGAGTGTGTATCATGAATCGCGACAAGGTTCTTTTGGAAGTTGAACATCTTAAAGATGATATGGTTGCGGCATTGAGCCGCATCTGCCGTGTTCCTGCCATCTCGCCTCACAACGGCGGGACGGGCGAGGAGGAGAAGGCCCGGGAGATAGAGAAGTTAGTGGGGGAGCTGGGCCTGGGTAGCGTCATCTGGGAGCGCGTAGACGACGCGAAGTCCCAGACGGGCAACCGTCCCTCGCTCTTCATGGAGTTCCCGGGGAAACAGAAGCGCCGTCTCTGCATCCTCACCCACATGGATGTTGTGCCGGACGGGGACCGCTCGCTCTGGACCGTGGACCCATTTGACCCTGTGGTGAAGGGTTCGCGGCTTTACGGACGCGGGGTCAGTGACGACAGCGGCCCTCTGATTTCCTCCCTCTTCGCCCTGAAGGCGCTGCTCAAT
>JAIKZX010000217.1 GCA_024681935.1 Fretibacterium sp. | reverse complement strand
AGTTCTCACCGTATCTGATGGGAAGCTTCTGTGAAGTATCGGTAGCTATACGCTGGGGAGTATCCGGCATGAAGTTTTTACAGGAGTGCTTAACCGAGCGCTTCCCCAATCCCTTCATGCCGGATACTCCCCAGCGTATAGCTACCGATACTTCACAGAAGCTTCCCATCAGATACGGTGAGAACTTTAAGGCTCAGCAGGCAGCAGCAAGGCTTAACAATCGTCCTCGAAAGTGCCTCGGCTTTCATACTCCCAGCGAAGTCTTCTTCAAAAGATATTCCCTGTTGCACTTAGCTTGACAATCTAGGGGACGAAAGGAATTTTTCACATGAAAAAGATGATTTTGAGCGTGATTCTGACTCTCTGCCTGACAGCTGCGTCCGGAGCCGCAATGAAAGGTAAGGAATTTGCCGACCTCTGCGAAAAGGGCTCGGTCCAGGAGGTCCGAAACGCGCTGCAGAAAGGGGCCGACCCCAACGCGGCGGGCGATTATGGCTGGACAGCTCTGATGCGGGCCGCCGAGAACAATACCCCGGAGGTCATCGCCCTGCTGCTGAAGGCCGGGGCAGACCCCAACGCGAAGCAGCTGTCCGGCGTGACGGCGCTGATGCAGGCCGCGTACAACACGGACCCGAGGGCTGTCGCCCTGCTGCTGGAGGCCGGGGCCGACGCAGGCGCCACGCAGCTCTTCGGCTGGACGGCACTGATGCTGGCCTCAAGGTACAATAACCGGGAAGTGGTCTCCCTGCTGCTGAAGGCCGGGTCCGACGTCAACGCGAAGAAGGAGGACGACTGGACGGCGCTGATTCTGGCCTCCGCACACAATACCCTGGACGTCCTCTCCCTGCTGCTGGAGGCCGGCGCCGACGTCAACGCGAAGACCCGGGACGGCAGGACAGCCCTGATGCAGGCCGCCGAGTACAATAGTCCGGACGCCGTCTCCCTGCTGCTGAAGGCCGGGGCCGAGGTCCGGGCGAAGAACGGGAACGGCAGGACAGCCCTGATGATGGCCTCCGGGAACAATACCCCGGAGATCATCGGCCTGCTGCTGAAGGCCGGGGCCGACGTCAACGCGAAGGACAAGGACAGTGAAACGGCTCTGATGCTGGCCGCCGCCAGCAACACCCCGGAGGCTGTCGCCCTGCTGCTGAAGGCCGGGGCCGGGGTCAACGCGAAGGACAAGTACGGCACCACGCCCCTTGACTACGCGCGGAGGATGCGCAATACCCCAGTGATCCGGCTGCTGGAGGAGGCGGGAGGAGTCAGTCCCCCGGAGCTGTACCAGCTCGGCATGATGTACCTCAGCGGCAGCGGCGTGGAACCGGATAAGCAAAAGGCCGTCGGGCTGCTCCGCAAGGCCGCGGAACACGGGTACCCCAAAGCGCAGGAAGCGCTGAAACACCTTGAATAACCGGCAGACGCCCCCGCGGGAAAGGAGTTTTCCGCGGGGGTTTTTCTGTCCCCGGCGCGGCGGCCCCGCCGGCCTGAGGGCGGGCCGGGCCGTTTCCCCCAGGCGAATCTCTTCCCCCATAGCTTATAAAGCTTATAATAAGTATAATAAGACTGTTAGTTTTTCAGATGAAAGGACGGTTCTGCATGAAAAAGACACTTTTGAGCGTGATGCTGATTTTTTGTCTGACAGCGGCGGCCCTGGGCGCGGTGAACGGTGAGAATTTCGCCGGCCTCTGCGGAAAGGGCTCGGTTCAGGACGTCCGAAACGCGCTGCTGAAGGGGGCCGACCCCAACGCGGCTGACCCGGACGGCCGGACGGCGCTGAACGCGGCCGCCGCGGACAATACACCGGAAGTCCTCTCCCTGCTGCTGAAGGCCGGAGCGGACGTCAACGGGAAGAACAGGGACGGCGGGACGGCCCTGATGGCCGCCGCCGCGGGCAATAAACCGGAAGCCGTCATCCTGCTTCTGACAGCCGGGGCCGAGGTCAACGCGAAGGACAGGGAGGGCTGGACGGCTCTGATACGGGCCGCCGAGTACCCATCCCCCAAGGTCATCGCCCTGCTTCTGAAGGCCGGCGCCGAGATCAACGCCGTGAACAGCTTTGGCACCACGCCTCTGATGCGGGCCGCCGCGGGCAGCACCCCGGAGGTCCTCTCCCTGCTGCTGAAGGCCGGAGCCGGCGTCAACGCCAGGAACAGGGACGGCAAAACGGCCCTGATGCTGGCCGCTCAATATAACAAAAACCCGGAAGCCGCCTCCCGGCTGCTGAAGGCCGGAGCCGAGGTCAGCGCGAAGGACAGGGACGGCACGACGGCGCTGATGGAGGCCGCCGCGTACAACACCCCGGCAGTCCTCTCCCTTCTGCTGAAGGCCGGGGCCGAGGTCAACGCAAAGACCCGGAACGGCACGACGGCTCTGATGCGGGCCGCCGCCAGCAATACCCCGGAAGCCCTCTCCCTGCTGCTGAAGGTCGGGGCCGGGGCCGGGGTCAACGCAAAGACCCGAAACGGCATGACGGCTCTGATGCGGGCCGCCGCGTACAATACGAACCCGGAGGTCGTCTCCCTGCTGCTGAAGGCCGGGGCTGACGTCAACGTGAAGGACAGGAACGGAGAGACAGCGCTGATGCTGGCCGCCGAGAATAACGCCCCGGAAGTCCTCTCCCTTCTGATGGAGGCCGGGGCCGACGCCGGCGTGAAGGACAAGGACGGCCTGACGGCCATTGATCATGCGCAAAAATGGGGACTCACCTCCAAGATCACGGTGCTGGAGGACCTGGATGGCATGAACCCCGAAGGGCTGTACCGGCGCGGTCTCCGGTTCATTACCGGCGACGGGGTGGAACCGGATGAGCAAAAGGGCATCGCCCTGCTCCGCAGGGCCGCGGAACAAGGGAACCAGAAAGCAAAGGACGCTCTGAAGCTCTTTGAATAACCGGCAGACAGCCCCGCGGGAAAGCCCTTTTCCGCGGGGTTTTTCTTTCTGCAGGCAACAGGGGGAAAACGATGAAAAGGACGGGCGGAAGGGGCCGGAGCCTGTAAATCTGATAGAATATGAGGAAAGAGCGGAGAGGAGCAGGAACAAATCATGGACAGAAAACTTCCGGCGCTGCCCATTGGAATACAGACCTTTGAGATTCTGCGCCGTCAGGGTTGTCTCTATGTGGATAAGACGGCAAAGCTTCTGGAGCTGGCAAATACGGCGGGGCGGTATTTTCTCTCCCGTCCCCGGCGGTTCGGGAAATCCCTGACGCTGTCCACGCTGGACGCCATGTTCAGCGGGAAGGCGGAGCTTTTCCGGGGCCTTGCCGCTGAGGAGTGGGTCAGGGAACAGGCAGAACACCCGGCGCCGGTGCTGAGGCTGGATATGGCGCACTATCTCACCGAAGACAGAAAGAGTTTTGAGAACAGCCTTTATATAAATCTTAAA
>JAIKZX010000213.1 GCA_024681935.1 Fretibacterium sp. | reverse complement strand
TCGCCGGACGACGGCGGACTTCATCCGCGAGCTCATCCATTACCGTGAGCTTTTCTTTTTTTTGGCGTGGCGGGACATCATCGTGCGTTACAAGCAGACAGCGGTCGGCGTCCTCTGGAGCGTCATCCGCCCTCTGTTGAGCATGGTGATATTCACCCTCGTGTTCGGGCGCATGGCGAAGCTGCCCAGCGAAGGCGTGCCGTACCCAATTCTTGTCTACTCCGCCATGTTGCCCTGGCAGTACTTCGCCAGTGCCCTCGGGTCGAGCGCCACATCCCTGATCAACGGGGCTTCTCTGGTCAGCAAGATTTATTTCCCCCGACTGATCCTGCCCACAGCCTCCGTCCTGCTTAACATTGTGGACTTTCTTATCTCCTTTGTCCTGCTTTGCCTTTTGATGCTTCTGTACCGGTTTGTGCCATCAACCAGGATCGTGTTGCTGCCGGTGTTCTTCCTGCCGGCAACGTTGACGGCTTTGGGGTTTGGCTATTGGTTCTCCGCCTTGAGCGTGAAGTACCGCGATTTTCAGTACATTGTGCCGTTTATGCTGCAGCTGGGGCTCTTCATCTCGCCCGTGGGGTTCTCCAGCTCCATCATACCAGACTATCTGCGGCTGCTCTACAGCCTCAACCCCATGGTGGGGGTAATCGATGGCTTCCGCTGGTGCATTCAGGGGACGACCACCCTCTATCTGCCTGGGGTCCTCTTCTCCCTTGTCATCTCGCTCCTCGTTTTCTTCAGTGGGATAGCGTTCTTCCGCCGCATTGAACGCTCCTTTGCGGACTTCATCTGAGGGGGCCCATTATGTCGACAGCCATTAAAATTGAAAATCTGGGCAAACGGTATCTGCTGTCCCACCAGGCGCCGCATCTGCTGAGGGAAGCCTTGACATACCGGGGGAAATGGCTGGTTCACAGGCTGATCCACCCCTTTGAGTGCCGCAAGACCGAGCCCTCGTCAAAAGCCTCATCGAAGGAGGAATTCTGGGCTCTGAGGGACCTTTCCTTCAGCGTCGAGGAAGGGGAACGGGTCGGCATCATCGGGCACAACGGGGCGGGCAAGTCCACCCTGCTGAAGCTCCTGAGCCGCATCACGGAGCCCACGGAGGGCCGCATTGCTCTCAGGGGGCGTGTCGCCAGCCTGCTGGAGGTTGGAACGGGCTTTCATCCCGAGCTGACAGGGCGTGAGAACATCTACCTGAACGCTGCCATTCTGGGTATGACCCGGGCGGAGATCCGCCGGAACTTCGACGCCATCGTGGACTTTGCCGGGGTGGAGAAATTTCTGGACACGCCGGTGAAGCGTTATTCCAGCGGGATGTATATCCGCCTTGCCTTTGCGATCGCGGCGCACCTGAACTCGGAGATATTGATCATCGACGAGGTCCTGGCAGTGGGGGACATGGAGTTCCAAAAGAAGTGCATGGGCAAGATGGACGAGGTGAGCCACAAAGAGGGGCGGACGATCCTCTTTGTCAGCCACAACATGGGGGCTATTTCCCAGCTTTGCAACCGCATCATCTGCCTGGAGAAAGGGCATGTCGTTCTGGATACCCAGGACGTCTCCGAGGGGATAAAGCAATACATGAGCACATCCCAGGAAGAAAAGGCTGTGACGGAGTGGCGAAACTCTGGAAGCCTGTTTGACAACCCTTGGTTCAAACCGCTTCGTTTTGGTGTCTATGGTGAGGACGGAAAGAAAATCTCCGGGGCCGTGGAACGCCGGGACAAGGTGTGGGTGGAGATCGAGGGAATCACGGAGACACCGGACCCGGCTCTGGGCGTGGGCTATGCCCTTTATGCCGGAGATGGCCGGCTGGTTTATCAGACCTATCAGACGGATCAGGCGGGTGGCCCCGACGAACTCCAAAAGCTAAGCCGCCGGACGTGCCTTCGCGCCCCGGTCCCTCTGAACCTACTCAACCTGGGTGAAATGAAGTTAGAATTGCTGGTCCAATTACATAACCGCCAGTGGATCGTTTCTTCGGGCAGCACGACGCCCTCGGTTTTCCTGAGGGTGGACGGAGCAGTCAACGCCTCTCCTTACTCTCTGGCGAAGAGGCCGGGGCCGGTTGTCCTTGATATCCCCTGGTCCCTGAAGGATGTGCCTGAAGGTGGGGAAAGGTGACGATGGCGCCTCTTATTGCCGTCATTATTGCGACGAAAAACCGCAGCGATGATATTGTGCAGCATGCCCTCTCCAGCCTGGAGCGATCAACATTCCGGGATTTTGTCTGCGTCGTGTGGGACGCCAGCG
>JAIKZX010000212.1 GCA_024681935.1 Fretibacterium sp. | reverse complement strand
ACCAGCAGCAAGGGCAGCGGCGGCTGTGACGCGGGCCTTGGCGGCCTTGCCCTGCTGGCGCTGGCGGCGCTGTTCCTGAAGAAACGCCGCTAAGGAAGATTTTAAGCAAGGACGCCGCCGGGGGCAGTCATGTCCCCGGCGGTTTTTAATGTATAATCTAACGGTGTCTTTGGAAGATGACAAGGTTCCAAGGTCAGGGAAGGAAGGGGACAGAAAATCGTTATGACAGAAAAACCTGTGGATGAGGGGTTTGACCTTATCATTGAGCCCCGCCGGACAACGGCGGACTTCATCCGCGAGCTCATCCATTACCGGGAGCTTTTCTTTTTTTTAGCGTGGCGGGACATCATTGTGCGCTACAAGCAAACGGCGGTCGGCGTCCTCTGGAGCGTTATCCGCCCTTTGTTGAGCATGGTTATTTTCACTCTCGTATTTGGCCGCGTGGCGAGGCTGCCAAACGATGGCGTACCCTATCCAATTCTTGTTTACTCTGCCATGCTGCCCTGGCAGTACTTCTCCAGCGCCCTGGGGACGAGCGCCAATTCGCTTATCAACGGTGCCCCCCTGGTCAGCAAGATTTACTTTCCCCGCCTGATACTGCCCACGTCCTCCATTCTGGCCAACGTGGTGGACTTCCTCATCTCCTTCGTCCTCCTCTGTCTTTTGATGCTCTTGTACCGGTTCATGCCCTCGTCCAGAATCGTGATGCTGCCGGTCTTCTTTCTTCCGGCAACGCTGACGGCTTTGGGGTTTGGTTACTGGTTTTCGGCACTGGGTGTAAAATATCACGACTTTCAGTTCATTGTCCCGTTTATGCTGCAGTTGGGGCTCTTTATCTCGCCCGTTGGCTTTTCCAGTTCTGTCATACCTGAACGTCTGCGGCTGCTCTACAGCCTCAATCCTATGGTTGGGGTGATTGATGGTTTTCGCTGGTGCATCCAGGGAACGATAGAACTCTATCTGCCGGGTGTCTTCTTCTCTGCGGTTATTTCACTCCTTGTTTTCTTCAGCGGGATAGCGTTCTTCCGCCGCATTGAGCGCTCCCTTGCGGACTTCATCTGAGGGGGACCATCATGCCGGCAGCCATTAAAATTGAAAACCTGGGCAAGCGATACTTATTGACCCATCGACAGTCTCACACCCTGCGCGAGGCCCTGGCCTGCAGGGGGGAACGGGCGGTCCACCGGCTGCTCCATCCCTTTGAGCGCCGTGCGTCCCTCTCCCCGGCGACCCCCGCCAAGGAGGAGTTTTGGGCATTGAGAAATCTGTCTTTCAGCGTCCAGGAGGGGGAACGGGTAGGAATTATCGGGCACAACGGGGCGGGCAAGTCCACCCTGTTAAAACTTTTGAGCCGCATCACAGAGCCAACGGAGGGCCGTATCTCCCTTAAAGGACGCGTCTCAAGTCTGCTGGAGGTGGGGACAGGCTTCCACCCTGAGCTGACGGGAAGAGAGAATATTTATCTGAACGCCGCTATTCTGGGCATGACACGTGCGGAGATTCGCCGAAACTTTGACGCCATCGTGGACTTTGCCGGGGTGGAAAAATTTCTGGATACGCCGGTGAAGCGTTATTCCAGCGGGATGTACATCCGTCTGGCCTTTGCTATCGCGGCGCACCTGAACTCGGAGATACTGATTATCGATGAGGTCCTCGCAGTGGGGGACATGGAGTTCCAGAAGAAGTGCATGGGAAAAATGGATGAGGTGAGCCACAAAGAGGGGCGGACAATCCTCTTTGTCAGCCACAATATGGGGGCTGTCTCTCAGCTTTGCAGCCGTGTTATATACCTTGAGAAGGGGCACGTCCTCCTGGATACCTGTAATGTCTCAGAAGGCATCCGACAGTACATAGACACATCCCGGGGGGAAAAGTCCGTGACGGAGTGGCGAAACCCAGGCGGTTTATTTGAAAATCCATGGTTTAAACCATTACGTTTCGGGTTGTATGATGAAGAAGGCAAGAGAATCTCCGGAACTGTGGAACGCCGGGATAAGGTGTGGCTGGAAATAGAGGGGATTACGGAGACTCCGGATTCGACTCTGGGCGTGGGCTATGCCCTCTATGCGGAGAATGGGGCGTTGCTCTATCAGACCTATCAGACGGATCAGACAGGGAGTTCCGATGAACTTCCCAGGTTGAACCGGAGAACGTGCCTTCGCGCACCGGTTCCCACTAACATTCTAAATCTGGGGGAACAGAGGCTGGAATTGCTTGTCCAGCTGCATGGCCGGCAGTGGATTGTTTCATCGGGCAGCACGACGCCCTCGGTTTTCCTGAGGGTGGACGGAGCAGTCAACGCCTCTCCTTACTCTCTGGCGAAGAGGCCGGGGCCGGTTGTCCTTGATATCCCCTGGTCCCTGAAGGATGTGCCTGAAGGCGGGGAAAGGTGACGATGGCGCCTCTTATTGCCGTCATTATTGCGACGAAAAACCGCAGCGATGATATTGTGCAGCATGCCCTCTCCAGCCTGGAGCGATCAACATTCCGGGATTTTGTCTGCGTCGTGTGGGACGCCAGCG
>JAIKZX010000172.1 GCA_024681935.1 Fretibacterium sp. | reverse complement strand
TTTAATGGCAAGGAGTATAATCCCAGACCGGACACACATTGGAAGACTACCAGAGAGGGGCGACAACGTCTGGCAGAAAAAGACCGAATAGAAGTTATGGGAAGCGTAATACGCTATAGAAGATTTGCAGACGATTTTCCAGTTCTGCCAATTACTGATAGATGGGATAGTATGCAATCCGGCGTTCTTAGGCTTTATGTTTTACAAACTGCTACATCGATTGTTGCTCGTTGTCTGTTGATGACCACCGACCCCGGCGACCTCGTCCTGGACATCACCTGCGGCAGTGGAACGACCGCCTATGTGGCCGAGCAGTGGGGCCGCCGCTGGATAACCTGCGACACCTCCCGCGTCGCCATCGCCCTGGCCAAACAGCGCCTGATGACCGCGACCTTCGATTACTACAAATTAGCGCACCCCGAGCAGGGAGTGGGCAGCGGATTCGTCTACAAGACCGTGCCTCATGTCACGCTGAAATCCATCGCCAACGACGAACCCCCGGCCACCGAGACGCTGTACGACCAGCCGGAGATAGACAGGACAAAGGTGCGCATCACGGGGCCCTTCACCGTGGAGGCCCTGCCCGCCCCGACGGTCGTGCCGCTGGACGGCCTGGAGGTCATGGAGGAGCAGAACGAGGGCGCAAAACAGGCGGATTGGCGCGAGCAGCTCCGGGCCACGGGCGTGTTGGGCCGCGGCGGGGAGCGTCTGAACTTCAGCCGGGTGGAGCCCCTGTCCGGCACGCGGTATCTTCAGGCCGAGGCGGAGACCGTGGAGGAAGGCGGCAAAGAGCCCCGGCGGGCCGTGGTGTGTTTTTCCGGGGAGACGCACCTGATGGACTCCGGCCGGGTGGCGCGGGCGCTGGATGAGGCCGAGACCCAGCGGCCAAAACCGCAGATCGTGCTCTTCGCGGCGTTCCAGTTTGACCCGGAGGCGGCGCGGCTCATCAGTGAGACGAACTGGCCGGGGGTGATGGTCCTTCAGGCGCAGATGAACACCGACCTGATGACGGGAGACCTGAAGAAAAAGCGATCCTCTGACCAGTCCTTTTGGCTGGTGGGGCAGCCGGACGTGGAGCTTATCCCGGACAAACGCAGCAAGGACAAATACAAAGTGCGGGTCAACGGCTACGATTACTATGACGTGAAGCGCGGCGTGGTGGACTCCGGCACGGTGAACCGCATCGCCATGTGGATGCTGGACACGAACTATGACGGAATGTGCGTCGAGCCCGTGCAGGTGTTCTTCCCGCTGGACGGGGCCAGCGGCGGATGGAACAAACTGGCCCGGACGCTGAAGGCCGAGATCAACCAGGAGCTCATTGCCCGTTACGCGGGGAATGAGTCTCTGCCCTTCACGGCGGCGCCGGGTACTCGCCTGGCGGTGAAGATCATCGACGACCGGGGCATCGAAAGCCTGAAGGTGATGAGGGTGGAAGATGACGCGGAAAACTGAGGCCAAAATCGGCCAACTCGTCATCAATTCGCCATACCGCGAGCCGGAGTCACACTGGCGTTATGACGGCAACGCGCAGACGTTTATCAGGGAGGCGGGCCGCCGCCCGGCGGGGTATGTTGTCGCTGACCCAAACGCGAAAGCCTACAACGACCCCGGCCGTTTCATCGAGCTGGAGCTGGTGAATCGCATTCGTCCGCGGGTGAAGGCGTGGCGCGAGGTCGGATATCCCGGCGCCACCGGCGTGACGCGGAAGCTGCTGGCCCACTGGTGGGATGGAACGGCGCGGCAGTACCCGTTCTTCTTCTGCCAGCTTGACGCCATCGAGACGCTGATCTGGCTGGCCGAGGCCCCGGCTGCGGACAAGGTGGGGATCGACATCCCAGGCGACGGCAGCCTCTTTCCGCGAATCTGCACCAAGCTCTGCACCGGCGGCGGCAAGACCATCGTTATGGCCCTGCTCATCACCTGGATGACCTGCAACAAGGCCGCTTATCCCCAGGACCGGCGCTTCTCCAAAAACGTTCTGATCGTGGCCCCGAACCTGACGGTGAGAAGCCGCCTCGGCGTGCTGCAAACCGGCGGCGAAGCGAATTATTACACGGAGTTTGGCGTCGTGCCCACCGGAATGGCGGACTCGCTTCGTCAGGGGCGGGTCCTGGTCCTCAACTGGCAGGCCCTGAGCTGGGAGACGGATGAGTCCATCGCAAAGCGCCGCAGCGTGGACAAGCGCGGGGCCAAAAGCGACGAGGCTTACGTCCGCACGGTGCTGGGCGAGATGGCAAACGCCCACAATCTTCTGGTCATCAACGACGAGGCGCACCACGCCTGGCGCAAAAACCCGGAAGTCAAGGTGAAACTGTCTAAGGAGGAAAAGGAGGCCGAGCAGCAGGCCACCGTCTGGATCAGCGGGCTGGACCGTATCGACCGGGCGCGGCATATTCTGGCCTGTTACGACTTTTCCGCCACGCCCTTTGCTCCCTCGGGCAAGCGAAACGATGAAGAAGCGCTGTTTGGCTGGATCGTGAACGATTTTGGTCTGAACGATGGCATCGAGTCCGGGCTGGTCAAGACGCCCCGCGTGGTGGTGCGGGATGACGCTGTGCCGGATGCGGAGACTTTTAAGTCAAAACTGTATCACATTTATGCGGACGAGACGGTAAAGGAGAACATCAACCAGGCCGCAGGGCCGGAGACTCCTTTGCCCGACCTGGTGATGCAGGCCTACACTCTTTTGGGCAAGGACTGGCAGGCGCTCTATAACCTATGGCAGGAGAAAAATGTTGGGATTCCCCCCGTCATGATCACCGTGGCCAACCGGACGGAGACGGCTGCTCGGATAAAATTTGCGTTTGAACACCAACACATCGAGATCCCGGAGTTGTGTGAGCCGGAGCACATCCTGCATATCGACTCAAAGGAGCTGGAGCGGGATGACGCGCCGGAGGAGCTGCGCGATGCGGCCGGCACCGTGGGACAGAGGGGAAAGCGCGGCGAGCAGATACGCAATGTCATCTCGGTGGGGATGCTCTCCGAGGGCTGGGACGCCCGGACGGTTACGCACATCATGGGGTTGCGTGCTTTCTCCAGTCAGCTCCTCTGCGAGCAGGTGGTGGGCCGGGGGCTGCGCCGGGCCTCCTACGATATGCAGGAGGGCAGCGAGCTGTTTGCGCCAGAGTACGTCAACATCTTCGGCATTCCCTTCACCTTCCTGCCCCACGAGGGAGGAGAGGGGGAGGGGCCCCGGCCGGCGCCTCCCAAAACTCAGATCGAAGTGCTGCGGGACCGCCCGGAGTTCGAGATATGCTGGCCCAACGTCGTCCGCCTGGACCACGTGATGAGGCAAAAACTGAGCCTGGACATGGACAGGATACCCACGCTGGAGCTGAACGCGACGAATACGCGGCTGAGTGCGGAGCTGGCCCCTGTCGTGGACGGGCAGACAGACCTTGCGAAGCTCACGGAGATCGATCTTGAAAAATTGAGCACCGGCCTGCGGATGCAGAACATTGTCTTTAAAGCGTCTGCCCGCGTTTACGAGATGATGACTGCCCAGAGTGCGTGGCAGAGGGAGGGGACAAAGCTCGCCCTGCTGGGCCAGGTCGTCCGTCTTGTGGAGGAGTATCTGAGCGGCGGGGCCATCTCCATCTTTCCGCAGCTCTTTGAGACCTCGCCCCTTCGACGGCGAATCATCCTGATGCTCAACATGGAGAGGATCGTCAGCCATCTGTGGCGGTTCATCCAGGCCGAGCAGACGGAGAAGCTCGTGCCGGTCCTCGACCCCGCCAAGCGCGTGCGTTCCACCGGGGATATGCCCACCTGGTATACGGGCCGCCCCTGTGCTGTTACGCGAAAGTCCCACATCAGCCATTGCGTCTACGACAGCACGTGGGAGGCGACGGAGGCCTATGCCCTGGAGCGCAGCCCCCGCGTCGCAGCCTGGGCAAAAAACGATCATCTGGGCTTCGATGTTCTCTACACCTTTGAGGGCATTGTGCGGAGGTATGTGCCCGATTATCTGGTGCGCCTTGACAACGGAAAGACGCTGATCCTTGAAACGAAGGGACGAGATTCGGAGCAGAACAAGGCCAAGCGTGCGGCCCTCGCGGAATGGGTGGATGCAGTCAACGGCACAGGCGACTTTGGCCAGTGGACATGGGCCGTCTCTTTTAATCCCGCCGACGTTGACGGCATTCTTGACAGGATGTAGGATAAATCAAAACCTGAGGAACAGGAGAGTCTGACATGATTGGACGCTACACGGAAAAGGATATCGCTGCGCTGTGGGACGAGGAGAACCGCCTGAAGGTGATGCTCGACGTCGAGATAGCCGTGGCGAAGGCGTGGTGCGAGGAGGGGCGTATCCCAAAGGACGCGCTGGATGACATCGTGAAGAACGCGCGCTTCACCGTGGAGCGCGTGCAGGAGATCGAGAAACGGACCCAGCACGACGTGGTGGCGTTCGTCAGCGCCGTGGCGGAGAACGTTGGAGAGAACGGCCGCTATCTGCACCTGGGCATGACGAGCAGCGACATTTTGGACACGGCCAGTTCCATCATGCTGCGCGATTCGCTGGACATCATCGTGAAGGCCCTGGACGAGCTGGATGCCGTGGTCATGGAGCTGGCGAAGAAGTGCCGTAATCTGCCCTGCATTGGCCGCACTCACGGCATCCACG
>JAIKZX010000111.1 GCA_024681935.1 Fretibacterium sp. | reverse complement strand
CTCCGTCAAGGTTGGAGCGGGCAATGTGGTGGACGCGGACGGATTCCGATTCCTGGCAGACGCAGGGGCAGATTTTGTGAAGATCGGCATCGGCGGCGGGTCCATATGCATCACGCGGGAGGCGAAGGGCATTGGCCGGGGCCAGGCAACAGCCGTCATTGAGGTGGCTCAGGCGCGGGACGAGTATCTTCGCCAGACGGGCGAGTACGTGCCGATATGCTCGGACGGCGGGATTGTGATGGATTATCACATCACGCTGGCCCTGGCGATGGGAGCCGATTTCTGCATGCTGGGACGTTATTTTGCCCGGTTCGACGAGAGCCCCACAAACCGTGTGATGGTAAACGGGACCTACGTGAAGGAATACTGGGGCGAGGGCTCATCCCGGGCACGGAACTGGCAGCGGTATGACTCCGGCGACACGGCGCAGTCGAAACTGACGTTCGAGGAAGGTGTGGACAGCTATGTGCCCTATGCGGGAAGCCTGCGGGACAACGTGGCGGAGACGCTGAGCAAGGTACGCTCGACGTTCTGCAACTGCGGATCGCTCTCGCTGGCGGAGCTGCGCCAGAAGGCGCGTTTGACAAGGGTTTCCCCGGTAACACTGGCGGAGGGCGGCGCGCACGACGTCATCATGAAGGAGCCCATCAAGCGCGGCGGAAAATAAATAAAGGGGATAGGACTCCATGCGGAAGGTCAACGTCGATTTGCGGAATGTCAATATCCCGGAGTTCGGCATCAGCGTCTACACGAATGAGCTGGTTCTCCGGCTGATGGATTATGATGACATCGAGCTCAGGGGGACAGCCTTTCGCCAGAGGCTGTCCCGCCCTCTTAATCCCGAAGATTACCGGCGTTTTCGTTTTCCCATCCATTTCAGCCGCGTCCCCGCGTGGATGATGTTCCGCATGTTGCCGTTCCGCAGCTTTCTGCCAGGCTATAACTTCTGGGCCGGGGACAACAGGAGCGAGGTCTTTTTGTTTTTCTGGTTCCAGGCCCCGCTCCTTCCCGTAAAGGGGAAAGTGATCACCTGTGTTCATGACATTATTCCCCTTCGGGGGGCTTCCGGAGACGCAGGATTTTACAAAAGAGCGATGGAAAACGTCATTGAAAAATCTGAACGGATTATCACCGTCTCTGAGTTCTCCAAACGGGATATTATGGATTGCATGCATATTGACGGGAGCCGGATTGATGTTGTCTGCAACGGCGTCAATGCGGAGCAGTTTGCCGCACCGTATCCTGAGCCCGAACGTATCCGGGCAAAATACAACCTGCCTGAGAAATTCATTCTCTATTTTGGCACCTGCACCCCGCGCAAAAACGTGGAATCTGTCATCCGGGCCTACGCTCATCTGCCTGAAGCGACACGCCAGGAATACCCGCTGGTTGTCACCAACCCGCTGGAGAGCACAAAAGCCTGCGCTGTTGAAAACAACGTCGTCCCCCACTACGCCAGCAACGTCAGTGCGGAGGACAAAGCCGCCGTCTACCAGATGGCATCCGTACTGGTGTGGCCCTCGCTCTATGAGGGTTTTGGACTTCCCATTATCGAAGCCCAGGCTGCCGGGACGCCGGTGGTATGCTCCAATGTGACCTCCCTGCCGGAGGTGGCCGGAGACGCCGCCGTGCTGGTCGCGCCCAAAGACACGGAGGCCATGGCGGCTGCCATTGAACGCTGCCTGTACAACGAGCCCTTCCGGCAGGATTTGATTGCAAAGGGACATGAGAACGTTAAACGCTTTTCCTGGGATGAGTCGGCAAAGCGGCTGCATGATATTCTTGTAAATTTGTAGGGGAGACAGGATAGGCGATGAAACGCAAGGTTAATGTGGATTTACAGGACGTCAATTTAATCGATGCGGGAATCAGTGTCTATACAAACGAGTTGACACTCCGCTTAATGAATTACGATGATCTTGAGCTTCGAGGTACTGTTGCTCGAAGAGGCGTTTTTCATTCATTTTATAATCCTTCAGATTTCACGCGGTTTAAATTTCCTGTTAAATCGACATTGTTCCCTAGTTGGGTTATAGGAGGTCCCGTATATGAACTAAAATATAAAATAGCAAGAGCTATCTTAAAACCCTTTATACATACGTATAATAGCTTTATTGGAGATATAAAGAGTGATATTTTCCTTTTCTGGGGGAATCGTGCCCCTTTTCCTCCTATAAAAGGGAAGGTAATTACTTATGTCCATGATATTATTCCTCTACGTGCTCACACATCAGAGTTTACACCAAATGTTATTGAGAACGCTAAAAGAGAGTTATATAATGTCATTGATAAAGCCGCCAAAATCATCACGGTCTCCGAGTTTTCTAAACGAGACATTATCGAGTATACTCACATTGACGCGAGTCGGGTTGATGTCGTCTATAATGGCGTGAACGCAGAGGCGTTTCAACAGCCCTTCGACCACGAGGCTATCCGGGCAAAATACAACCTGCCTGAGAAATATGTCCTCTACTTCGGGACTTGCGGCCCCCGCAAAAACGTTGAGTCCGTCATCCGGGCCTATGCCCGTCTGCCGGAGGCAGTCCGTAAAGAGTACGCGTTGGTTATCACCAACCCACTGGAGGTTACTAAAGCCTGCGCTGCGAAGAATAACGTTACGCCCTGTTATATTGACGGAGTAAGCGCCACGGATAAATCCGCAGTCTACCAAATGGCTTCTGTACTGGTATGGCCCTCGTTCTACGAGGGGTTTGGACTTCCCATCATAGAAGCCCAGGCGGCAGGAACGCCGGTGGTGTGCTCCAACGTGACCTCCCTGCCGGAGGTGGCCGGGGACGCCGCTGTGCTGGTTGAACCCATGGACACGGAGGCTATGGCCGCCGGGATTGAGCGCTGTTTGTATGATGCGCCTTTCCGCCAGGATTTGATTGCAAAGGGGCGCGAGAACGTCAAACGCTTCACCTGGGATGACGCGGCGAAAAAATTACATGATATTATTATGAGTGTTTAGAGATATCCCGGTCCAGTGATGGGAGTTGCGAGGTGTTAGCCGTGAATGAGAAGACAGGCGTCAATGTCAATTTATACAGCGTAAATTGCAAAAACGATGGAACAAGCGTTTATGCCAATGAATTAACTCTTCGTCTGATGGGCTTTGATGACCTTAAGATTCAAGGGACAGTTCCATGGAGAGAGGTGCTGAATCCCTTTTATAAATCGAAATACAAGCGGTTTCATTTCCCTGTCAGGACGGCCTGTATTCCCGAACGTGCCTTGGGAACCGGAGTTATTGGCAAAATTTTAGGAAAGGTTATCCCCAGCTACAACTTTTTGGTTCGAGACACTAAAAGTGAGGTTTTTCTTTTCTTCAGCAGCGCTCAGGCTCCGCTTCTCCCCGTAAGAGGAAAGGTGGTCGCCTGTATTCACGATATTACGCCGTTCCGTGTTCCCTGGACGTTTGCAACCGGTTTCCTTGACGCCCATAACGGGGCTTTTGCGAACATCCTCAATAAAGCAAAAAAAATCATCACGGTCTCTGAATTTTCAAAGCGGGATATTATCGATTACACCCACATTGATGAGAGTCGAATTGATGTCGTATATTGTGGCGTAAATGCGGAAGCATTTCGACAGCCCCTTGACCGCGAGCCCATCCGCGCGAAATATAATCTGCCTGAGAAATACATCCTGTACTTTGGCACCTGTGGTCCACGAAAGAACGTGGAGACTGTCGTCAGAGCTTACGCGCGCTTGCCTGAGACAACCCGTCACGAATACGCGCTGGTCATCACCAACCCTACGGAGGCAGTGAAAACCTGTGCCGTTGAAAATAATGTGATGCCCCACTATATTGAGAACGTCAGTGCGGAGGATAAACCTGCCGTCTATCAGATGGCTTCCGTCATGGTTTGGCTTTCAATTTACGAGGGCTTTGGTCTGCCCATCGTGGAGGCACAGGCTGCCGGGACACCGGTGGTGTGTTCCAACGTGACCTCATTGCCGGAAGTGGCCGGTGACGCCGCCGTGCTGGTTGACCCCATGGATACGAAGGGCACTGCGGCCGCCATTGAGCGCTGTCTGAATGACGAACCCTTCCGGCAGGACTTGATTGCAAAGGGGCATGAAAATGTTAAACGTTTTTCATGGGATAATGCAGCAAAACGGTTACACGATATCATCCTGAGTCTCTGAGGTATTGACATGACAAAAGTGAATGTCTGTCTGCGAGAGATTAACTTAATTAATTCTGGAATGAGCGTGTACGCAAACGAAATGATACGTCGCCTTGCCCCTGATTTCGCTCTGAGTGGGACGGCGTCCTGGGTGGGCCATCTGCGTCCAGGCTATGTCCCTTCCGAATACGCACGTTTCCACTTCCCCATTGGGTTGGCCCGGCTTCCGGACTGGCTGCTGTATGATTTTGCTGCAAGCACTAAACATCGTTTTGTGAGGAGGCTTATCCGGCCTTTCTTTCATGGCGATTACAATTTTCTTGCCAGAGATAACGATAGTGATGTTTTTATCTTTTTTTCTAATCATGTCCCCGATTTTCCAATCAGGGGAAAGGTGATTACTTGTCTGCATGATATTCTCTCTCTTCATACGGAATCGGGGGAGTTTGTCGCGATTTATAAAAAATTTTTAAAGAATGTAATGGACAAATCCACAAAAATCATCACGGACTCCGAGTTCTCAAAGCAGGATATCATAGATTATACTCACATTGACGAAAGCCGTATTGAGGTTGTTTACTGCGGTGTGAACGCGGAGGAGTTTGCCGCGCCGTGTCCCGCCCCTGAGAATGTTCGGGCAAAATATAACCTGCCTGAGAAGTATATCCTCTACTTCGGCACCTGCGGTCCGCGAAAAAACGTGGAGTCTGTCGTCAGGGTTTACGCGCGCTTGCCTGAGGCAACCCGTCACGAATACGCGCTGGTCATCACCAATCCGTCCGATGCGGTGAAAGCCTGTGCCGCTGAGAATAACGTCACGCCCCATTACATCAGCGGCGTCAGAACAGAGGATAAACCTGCTGTTTACCAAATGGCCTCTGTGCTGGTGTGGCTTTCGGTTTACGAGGGGTTTGGTCTGCCCATTGTGGAGGCACAGGCTGCCGGGACGCCGGTGGTGTGCTCCAATGTGACCTCATTGCCGGAGGTAGCCGGAGACGCTGCCGTGCTGGTGGGGCCTATGGACACGGAGGCTGCGGCCGCCGCCATTGAGCGCTGCCTGTACGATGCTCCCTTCCGTCAGGATTTAACCGCGAAGGGACGAGAGAACATCAAACGTTTTTCCTGGGACAACGCGGCGGAAAAGCTGCACGACATAATCATAAACCTGTAGGCCATTCCGCCTTTTAATCTGCACAGCACAAGGCACTGACAAACTTGCGGGGAAGCACTGTGAGGCTTCCCCGCAAGCAAGTTTCGTGAATTTTTATTTCTGCCAGTCCAGGGCGAAGGCAGTCATGGCAGCCACGCCGGTCCACAGCACAGACTCGTTCACCATAAAGTGTGCGTTGTGGTGCGGGCGGTCACGGTCGTCCCCAAAGGTCGAGCAATGGTAGAAGAAAGCTCCCGGAACAGTCTTCATATATTCAGCGAAATCCTCCGCGCCGGTGGTGGGCATGGGAATTTCGTGCTCAAACTCCACGCCCAGCTCTTTGTGGATGATGTCACGCATTTTAAGCGTCAGCGCCTCATCGTTAACGACAGGAGGAAGGTCGCTGGAGAACTCCACCGTCCCTGTTCCGCGCAGAGAGGCCGCTTCCTGTTCCACAGTCTGGACAATGCGTTCCTTCATGAAGGCGCTGTTCTCCGCGCTGAAACTGCGGATGACGCCGCTGAACCGGCAGGAGTCCGCCACGATGTTGGTGGTCGTGCCCCCCTCAATATGTCCGACGGTGAGGACCCTGGGGTCAAAGGGATTCATCTCGCGGCTCACGATAAGCTGAAGCTGAGAGATAATATGGGCCGCCATGGTGATAGTATCCACCGCCAGATGGGGCGTGGCGCCATGAGCGCTCTTGCCCCTGAGCTCCACCCTGAAGGTCGTCGTGGCTGCCATGAAGGGGCCAACCCTCCAGCCAATCTGCCCCGCCTTCAGCCCGGCCCAGAGATTGCCGGTATGAAGGCCAATAATGCAGTCTACCCCTTCCAGGACCCCGTCTTTCACCATAACTGCCGCACCGTTGGCAGGTTCCTCCGATGGCTGGAAGAGGAAGCGCACGGTCCCGGCCAGCTCGTTCCTGACCCCGCTCAGAAGCTTTGCCGCGGCCAGCAGCATGGCGGTGTGGACGTCGTGTCCGCAGGCATGCATACAGCCGTTATCCGAGGCAAAGGGCAGTCCCGTTTCCTCCCGTATGGGCAGCGCGTCCATGTCCGCACGCAGGGCCAGTGTCTTCCCCGGCTTGGCTCCCACCAGATCCGCCGTCACGCCGTGTCCTCCGCCAATGCCGCGGCGGATGTTCGTGAAGCCCATGGACGCCAGTTCACGGACAACAACTCCCTCAGTGAAGGGCAAATCAAAGCTAAGCTCCGGATGAGCATGCAGTTCGCGTCGAATGCTCACCGCGTAGTCATTCAGCTCCATTGCCCTCTTCTTGATGTCCATCGTACTTGTCCTCCCCTGTTTGTTTAAACCCTGCAGATATTATACAATAGAGTGTAGTTGGACTATTCATGTACTATATTTATAAGGAGGATTTCAGAATGTTGAGAAAATTAGCGTTGCTTTCGTTGCTGGTCTTGCTCCTGCCGGTATTTGCCAATGCGGCGGAGAGCGAGGATGTGAAACAGGCTGCCCAGCCGTCGGCAGAGGCTCCGGCGAATCGGACAGGAACGGCTCAGAAGGGCCAGGAAACGAAGCTGGAGGAGCACGAAGACTCTCTGAAGGCCAACGAGGCGAAGCTCGCGAAGCGCGAAGAAAACCTGAAGGCCAACGAGGCGAAGCTCGCAAAGCGCGAGGAGACCCTGAAGGCCAATGAGGCGAAGCTCGCAAAGCGCGAGGAGACCCTGAAGGCCAACGAAGGGAAGCTCGCAAAGCGCGAGGAGACCCTGAAGGCCAACGAAGGGAAACTCGCAAAGCGCGAGCTTCCCTTCGTTGGCCTTCAGGGTCTCCTCGCGCTTCGCGAGCTTCCCTTCGTTGG
>JAIKZX010000083.1 GCA_024681935.1 Fretibacterium sp. | reverse complement strand
GTCCCCCGCCTTTCCCGCAAACTCCAGCTTCTCCGCCAGCGCCCCCAGTTCCTTCGCTCCGATGGCCCGCGACGTGCTCTTCAGCGCGTGAACCTTGATTGTGGTGTTGACCATGTCACGCGCGCGCCAGAAGTTCTCAATCTCCTCCGCGTTCGCCGCCGTGTTTTCGCCATAAATCTTCAGCGTCTCAAGAAAACCTTCTCCTCCCCCGCAGTGCTTCAGGCCGCTTTCCGGGTCAATCTCCCCAATCTCATGCAGCCACTCCGGCAGTTCGACGGAGGGCTCTTCCTCATCGCCGGCGTCATCGCCGCTCTGAATGATCAGCTTTTCCTTCGGCAGGTAGCTGATTATCATTTCCTCAAGCTTTTCGGAATCTATCGGCTTGGTCAGATAGTCGTCAAAGCCCTCCTCAAGATACTTCTCCCGCGCGCCGGAGATGGCGTTTGCCGTCAGGCACACCGCGGGCGTCTTCTGGTTCGGATTGTCCGATGCGGCCCGCAGTTCATGCAGCGTCTCGATGCCGTCCTTCTCCGGCATCATGTGGTCCAGGAAGATGATATCGTACTTTTTCTTCTGCGAAAGCGCCAGTCCCTCATCGCCGCTTTCCGCCGTGTCAATCTGCACCCTTGTCTGTTTCAGCAGGCTCCTGAACACCGTCAGGTTCATCGGCGTGTCATCCACCATCAGCACCACCGCGTCCGGCGCCGTGAACTTCTCCTTGTATTTCTTCCGTTCCGAGAGCAACGCGCGGTAGGTTGTTTCATAATCACCCAGAGGCTCCCAGCTGATCACCTTCTGCCTCAGGCGGAAGGTGAACCTCGACCCCTTGCCGTACACGCTCTCCACCTCCAGCGAGGTCCCCATCATCTCCAGCAGGCCCTTTGTGATGTTCAGCCCCAGGCCCGTGCCCTCGATGTTGCGGTTGCGCTTCTCTTCTATGCGCTCAAACTGCGAAAAGAGCCTTGCTATATCCTCAGGCTTGATGCCGATGCCCGTGTCGCTGACCGAGAAGTCCAGGAACACGCCTTTCGGGTCGTTCGGAATCCGTTCGCAGCCGATGCGGAAGGTGACGCAGCCCTTCTTTGTGTACTTGACGGCGTTGGTGAGGATGTTTGTGAGCACCTGCCGGATGCGCACCTCGTCGCCGTAGAGACGCTTGGGTATCTTTCTGTCAAAATTGAGTTTGAGCTGCAGCCACTTGCTGTTCGCCCTCGCCTGGACCATGTTGACCAGGTCGTTGATGAGGGAAGAGAGGTCGTAGTCGGCGTTGATGATCTCCATCTTGCCCGCCTCAATCTTGGAGAAGTCGAGGATGTCGTTGACGAGGCCCAGCAGTGTGTTGCCCGCCGTGCGGATATTTTCGGAGTACTCAATCACTTTCTGCTCGCTGCTCTCGCGCAGGATCATCTCGTTCATGCCCAGCACCGCATTGATGGGCGTGCGGATCTCGTGCGACATATTGGACAAAAACGCACTCTTCGCCCGGGACGCGTTTTCAGCAGCAGCCTTTGCCTCTCTCAGCTCCTCGCCCTCCTGGATTTTCACCCGAACGCGTACCAGATACATGGAGCCGATAACCACCAGCAGCATCAACAGGCCAAATACCCACACCACCAAAAACGTGATGTTCTCAATCCCCTCGGAGGCTTTTACCTTTGGCACAAAACCTATCAGGAGGAAATCCGTGCCTGGTATCTCCGACTCGAACAGCAGCATTTCCCCAAAATCTGTCCGGAAGGAACGGGCAGCCGCCACCGAGACCTCCATCTCACGGTGCATGGATTTGAAAAAAGCCCTCACTTCATCGTTCTTCAGAAAACTGATATCACTGGAGGTGCTCTCCGCAAACGGGACGACCACATCCCCATCCCGGGTGGCGACCATCATCTTGCCGATGTCATCGTAACAGCTTATGGAAAAACGCTCCGCAATAGCCTTGGGCGGGTACAGCCGATAGAGGGCGTATTTTACGTTCTTGCCGTGATAAACCGGGTAGGTAAAGAGAAGCCCCTGTTCCGGGACAAAGGTGACCGCGCTTTTGCCCCGGAACGCTTTTTTTATGCCGATGTATGTATGCAGGGACAGAGCGCTCCCGAACACGGGCCGCCCGGTAATGGTCAAAAGCCCCTGCCGGATGCCCCGATCGTTGAAAAGCAGCGGCATCAGCCGCGCAACTTCATCGGGATTGGATTCAATCTTCGCAGCGACATAGGCGAGAGTCTTCAGTTCCACTCCAATGTTTTCCGCCGCCTGTCCCGCCAGCGTCTCAGCCTGCCGTTTTGTCTGGCTCTCCGTGTACGCGGACAAAAGCTCACCCATCCGCATCTGGAACAACGCCCCCACAAACACCAGGAGCAAGCCGAAGGCCAGCATGGCGAAAAGGGGTCCTTTCTTCATCAGGGACACTCGGTTATTCATAGATTTCTACTCCTTCGACTAACCAGTCCAGACCGTTAAAAAGTTCATCGTCGCTGATCCATTCGTCTTCCTCGCAGCGAAGCGTCCCCTGGTTGTCGTAAATGACGCCGGAAAATACGCTGCGTTCGTTCATAATCCTTTTCTTTTCCAGCGACACGAGAAACACCGCTTTCTCTGATACCAGAGGGGACAGCGGATACAGAGCAACAGCCTCCGCCTCGAACCCAACCCAGTATCTGTTGGAAAAATTTATTCTGCCGCTCAGATAATCCCCAAGCATCTTATTGTAGAGAACCTTCCAGTTGTTTATGGCCGCCGTCAGAAATCTTTCGGAATATTTCTTGTATACAACGTCGTACCCGACGCTCATAAGGCCCCGCTTCTCCGCTTCCTGCACAGCAAAGTCCGTGTCCTCATGAAAGGTAATCACGTCCGCGCCCTTCTCATCCAGCAGGACGACGCTCTTCCGCTCTTCAGCCTCGTTGTTCCAGCTCCCGGTGAACCGGACGATAAGCCGCGCCTTTGGGTTGACAAAGCGCATCCCCATCGTGAAGGCGTTGATATCGCGGAGCGTCTCGGGATTCGGCATGGAGGCTACATAGCCCAGCACACCCGTCTTGCTTGCATCGCCAGCAACGATGCCGGTAAGATACCGGGCCTGATACAAACGGGTAAAATAGGTTATGGAATTATTAGCGTCTCCATTGCCGGAAATACCAAAGAATGCCACCTTTGAATATTCCCGGGCAATTTCGTCCATGTACGCTCCATACCCAAAGCTGGTCAGGAAAATCACGTTTGCGCCCTCTTTCACAAGCTCTTTGACGGCGGTGGATACGGCGTCCTTGCTCTCCGCCACCTGCTCCCGCAGCACAAAGGCGCAATTGTGAGCGCGGCAGGCATTCATAATCCCGATGCTATGGTTTTCGTTCCAGCCCCTGTCCTCCTTCTGGCCTACCAGAACGCAGCCGACAACTACCTGCCGTTCCACCCCCGGCAGCCGGAAGCTCTGTATCACAACCACCAACGCAATGCAGATAAGCGCCACCAGCAGCAACGGCAGATTAAGCACCGCCCAGTCCTTACCCTTCAATTTCCACACCTTCCACATACCAGTTAAAGCTGTTCAGCATCTCGTCATCCGGCATGGATTCCCCCGCCTCGACACGAAGGCAGCCCGTGTTGTCTCTGATTGGGCCGTAAAACACGTCAAAACCACGGCTTTTCAGTCTTGTACTGGCTGCCTTCAGCCTTGTCTTCGTTTGCGGGGCAGCCTTATCAGATAATCCCGAAAGGCCAACGATGCCGTCCTCCATATCTATCCACTCATGGCTGCCACGAAATTTTCCCTGCAGGCAGTTGCGGATCTGTTTGCGGTAATACACTTCCCATCTCCACACGCAGGCGGTGAGGTAGGTATTTGGAAACATGGCGGCGTTGTCCAGATTGTAGCCGATTGACCATATCCCCCTGGCGTCCGCCTCCCTGTGAGGCTCCAGGGAATTGGTGTGCAAGGCCAGAACGTCGATAGGATACCCGTCCAGCAGCGCCCGGCTCGCCTCTTTTGCCGGCGCGTCCTCCACCCATGAGCCGCAGTAGCGCACATGCACGACGGCGTCCGGGCGGACGCTCCTGACGCCCAGCGTGAAGGCGTTGATGCCCCGGATGCACTCCGGGATGGGAAACGCCGCCACATAGCCCAGCTCCCCGGTCTTCGTCTTCATGCCCGCCACGACGCCCGAAAGGTACCGCGCCTGATACATCCGGCCAAAATACGAGGAGAAATTCTTCCGGGAGATGACACCCCCCGTATTGAAAAAATAGACGTCGGGATGCTCCGTAGCAACCCGTCTCATATCATCTCCGTAAAAAATGGAAACGCCCACGATGATCTTGCAGTCCTCGTCGCGCACGAGGCTTTCAATGTACCGGTAGCAACTGTCCGGCACATTCTCCAGATAGACGATATGAAGGTTGAGTTCGTCCTTTATGGCCTCCAGCGCCTCATAATGCGCCTGGCAGTAGCTGCGGTCCGAGCGGCTCCCGGTCAGCAGCACGCCCACTTTTGTCGTCCTGGCGGTCACGTCCTTTTCCGGCTGGCCGCTCTGGGGCAGAGAAATACCTATAATAGCAGCAAAAAGGAGGAGGAACGCAATAATAATGATTTTCTTCACGGGCTGCCTCCTATCCCAAATCCTTTTTTTCATTTCCAGATTCTTCTTCCGGCTTCAACGACAAACCGATCAAGCTGTCTCTGTCTGAAGAACCTTCTCTCTTTTTTTTCCATGATAATCTGATTGTGAAAAATTATCAAGGAAACGCTGAGAAAAAAGTGTGTTCCGGCAGATTCAATCGAACCGCCCGGAGGCGGAGCGGAAAACCGGGAGCCATCACGAAATAATATCTTTAATCCGGTCCCAGTCAAAGCTGCGTGCCGCGGCACGAAGCTGCTCCACACGCTCTTTCTCGCCCTCCGGGACGCGGAAGCCGCCCAGATAGTCCAGCGCGTACGTTATGCTGTCAGCGTCAAGATTTGCCGTAAACTCCCGGATGGAGTCATACGCCTCGCGCAGCTCTTCTTCGGAGATAAGCGGCAGGGCCTCTTTGCTCCGCGCCTCCTGTGCCGGCGCGTAAAGCGGCGACAGCGCCTCACCCAGTGCACGGTAACGCGCCAGAAGGCCGTCAAGCTCTGCGTCCAGTGCCGCCTCATCCCCCGCCTTTCCCGCTAACTCCAGCTTCTCCGCCAGCGCCCCCAGTTCCTCCGCTCCGATGGCCCGCGACGTGCTCTTCAGCGCGTGGACCTTGATTGTGGTGTTGGCCATGTCACGCGCGCGCCAGAAGTTCTCAATCTCCTCCGCGTTCGCCGCTGTGTTTTCGCCGTAAATCTTCAGCGTCTCAAGAAAACCTTCTCCTCCCCCACAGTGCTTCAGGCCGCTTTCCGGGTCAATTTCCCCAATCTCATGCAGCCACTCCGGAAGTTCGACGGAGGGCTCTTCCTCATGGGCGGCGTCATCGCCGCCCTGCATGATCAGCTTTTCCTTCGGCAGACAGCTGATCATCATTTCCTCAAGTTTTTCGGAATCTATCGGCTTAGTCAGATAGTCGTCAAAGCCCTCCGCAAGATACTTCTCCCGCGCGCCGGAGATAGCGTTTGCTGTCAGGCACACCGCGGGCGTCTTCAGGTTCGGATTGTCCGCCGCGGCCCGCAGTTCATGCAGCGTCTCAATGCCGTCCATTTCCGGCATCAGGTGGTCAAGGAAGATGACATCATATTTCCTGTGCTTCATCATGTCAAGGGCCTCCCTGCCCCCGGGTGCCGTGTCAACCTGCATGAGGGTCCGCTTGAGCAGATTCTTAAACACCGTCAGATTCATCGGCGTGTCGTCCACCATCAGCACCACCGCGTCCGGCGCCGTGAACTTCTCTCTGTCCTTTTTTCGCTCCGAAAGC
>JAIKZX010000076.1 GCA_024681935.1 Fretibacterium sp. | reverse complement strand
GTTTTTAACGATGGGACACAGCAGAAAAACAGTAAAGCGCCGGACGGTACAATCTTTATGAGTGATAATCGGCAGATTGCCAATTCATTTATTTTAGGGAATTGGTATGGGAAATCCGACGGGCAGGAAAGTACGCAAGCGAAAAATGTTATCGCTGACCCAAACTCTCCCAAACATCAACGGCTCCCGTGGGGTGTCTATCGTAAAGGCGGCATTTATCCGTTATACGTGAATATAAATAATTCGCTGATACTCGATTATGACGGGCAACTTTGGAATGAATCTCCAACAGGCAAGAATATCAATGAAGATATCTTGCAGGCAAAAGAAAATGGGTATGACGGTGTGATTGTTAAAAATGTCCGCGATGTTGGGGCGACAGACTTAAAAAAGGAGGAAATACCGCCATCAACTGTTATTGTTGCCTTTAATTCTGAACAAGTGAAATCCGCCACGGACAACCGCGGGACGTTCGACGCCAACAACCCGGATATCTACTACCAGGAGCAGGCTCCTGCCAGCCCCGCGGAGCAGCAGGCCGCCAGCGTCTCCGCCACGGAAGCCGTGGACGACTACAACGCGCAGATGGAGGACTACAACCTCAAGCAGACCGCGCGGGAGTATGTGGACACGGTGGCGAAGCTCATCCGCCAGAACGGCGGCTTGAGGCTGGAGGACTTCATTCATGACGTGGGCGAGGAGGCCGCGAAGGAGCTTCGCAAGAAGTGGCCGGGGCTGTTCCGCAACACGACACAGGGGCCACAGATTGAGCTTGACGTGCTGACGGAGACGCTGAAGGCCAACGGCATCAACCTTGACGTCCGCGGCCTGGTGGACTGGCTGAGAGACACGCTGAACGAAAAGCCGGCGAAGCCCACGCCCCCCGCGCTGACGGCGGACACGCTGAAGGCAGCGGTGGAGAAGTACGGGGCCGAGACCGCCAGCCAATACCTGAACGAGCGGAAACGCTACCTTGAGGGGCTGGCCCGGAAGGAGGAGAGCCCCGACGCGCTCAGGGCGCTCACCAAAGAGCTGCGGGCCATTGACCGCGTGATCGCCGGAGAAAAAGCAGCGAAGGCAAGGAACGCGCTGAAGGAACACTATCAGGAATGGATCCGGCGGCTGCGGGCTGAGCGGGATGTGAAGGTGGCGGCAGAACGTCAGCGCGGTCATGAGTTGGCGGAGAAGGTGCGCGCCCAGGGATGGGAGCGGCTGGAAAAACTCCGGGCCCGTTATAACGCAATGGCCGAGCAGAAGAGAGCCCGAAAGAAGTTGGGCCAGGAGATAGACAAAACCGTCCGGTCCATCAACCGCATGGCAGACACGGAAAGCATCAGCTACGACCGGCAGCAGGAAATCAAGCAGATGTTGAATGGCTACGATCTGAGGAGACGGAGCCGAAAGACAATGGAGCGCCGGGCGGAGATTGAGACTCTCCTGGACATGAACTATCTTGACGCACAGGATGCCAGGGAAATGAATGAGGCGGAGCTGGCCTTCCTTGGGATTACCCGAAAAGACCTGAAATACCTTGGGGCAACTACGCTGAATGACATGACGCTGGCAGATCTGAAGGAGCTTCAGGCTCAGGTTGGTGCTGTGTTTGAGCAGGGGAAGGCTGAGTTTGAGGCGTGGCAGGCCGGGCGTCAGGAGCGGCGGGAAAAATATCGAAGCGGCCTGCAGGCGAGCCTTGACAAAAAAAAGGGGCCGGAGCCTACAGTCGTGGGGTCGAATAAGGACCTTGGCAAGCAGTATAAAGGAATACGCGGGAAACTGGAAAAAGCAAAGGATGTGTTCTATTCCGAAACCATGACGCCGGACCGGTTCTTTGACTGGCTGGACAGCGGGGGAACAAAATATGACGGGGCGTTTGTTCAATATTTTGTTGACGCGTTGAACGCTGCGGAGAACGAGGCCAAGCAGCACGAACGGGAGCGGCTTGACAGAATGAATAGCGCCCTCAGGGAGCTGGGCTTCAAGATGTCCGACTTCTCCAAAAAGGCGGCAGACGCTGCCGGCAGAAGCTGGACATGGAATGAGATCATGGAGCTCTATGTGGGCATGAGAAATGAGAAAAAGGCGAGGGCTATCCTGTTTGGAAACTTTGTCAACGGCAACGGGCAGGGGCCGGTGATGAGCGTGGAACAGGCGCAGGCCACCATCCGGGAACTTGTCGGGAAACTCTCGCCGGAGCATCGCCAGGCGGCGGAGCTGGTTGTCCAGGATCATGATGCCAACTTTGAGCGGATCAACCGGAAATTCATTGAGGCGTTCAATAAGGGGATGGAACAAGAGCTGGATTACAGCTCAATCCACAGGCTGGAACATCAGACGCGGCAAGGGTTGATTGATGTCGAGGATGAAGCGGCCATGACGCACGGGATGGATAACGCGGCGATCATGAAACGCGTGGAGACAGGGTTCATGCAGAACCGGCAGGAAATAGCGGATGAGCATCAGGTCCCGATTATGCTGGGGCTGTTCTCAAACTGGATGAATGACGTATCACGCCATGAGCACTCGGCAGCAATGGCTCAGATAGCGGGGGACCTTGCCAGCGCGATGTTGACAAAAGGCGAGGAAGGCCGCCCGCTGATGAGGCAGCTTTCAGACAAGTTCGGGAAGGGCGCGGCCAGGACGCTGGCGAATTTCTTTGATGACAGTGTGACGGACGGGCAGCGCCTGGCCAGTGACTATCTCGACAGCCTGAGCAGCAAGATGGCGCGGAACATGAGCGTGGCCTACATCGCGGGGAACTGCGGGACGGTGATGAAGCAGCTCACCTCCATCCCACGGTTCCTGATCACGGCGGGGCCGATGAGGCTGACGCTGGCGACGTCTCGGTTTTTAGCCAACCCTCAGGCGTTCCTTGCCCGGGCTTATGCGCTGGACTCACAGCTTGCGGCACGCGGCGGGAATGCTCTGATGAATGCTGTGCTGAGAGACTCGGAATGGGGAAAGGCGGCATATCAGCGCGGGCTGGAATGGATGTTTAGGCCGGTGTCCGTCGTGGACCGGTGGGTGGCTGCCATTGGCTGGGTGGCTACCTATGAAGCCAACCTGGAGAAGGGGGCAACAAAAGAGCAGGCCATAAGGGAGGCCCAGCGGGCTGTGAGGTTGACACAGCAGGCGGCCAGCGCAAAGGATCTCCCGCGTTTTTGGAGAAGCGGCGGGTATGTGAAAACTGTGATGGCATTCACAAGCGACACGGCAGCAACGCTGGGGATGACGGCCTATGACATGGTGCAGCAGTTGACGAGCGGAGAGTGGAATACCACAAAGAAAGCCTTCTCCACTGCCCTGGCGCTGGCAGTGACAGCCATCTGCATGAAGGCGGCGAAGGACGGCATCAGCGGCGACGATGACGACGACGAGGAAGGCGGCCCCGGCGCGTGGCTGGCCTCCGCGCTGACGGAGGAGTTCATCACGTCCCTGCCCCTGATCGGCAAGGAGGCGATGATGCTCTACGAGGAGCTGAGCGGGAAGTATCGCGGCACGACCTACAGCGCGTTCTTAACGCCGGTCGTGAAGCTGCTCAAGGGGCTTGACCTGCTGACGGACGAGGACAGCGAGGAGGAGCAATACTGGAGGGCGTCGGGAATGCTGCTGGACTCGCTGGCGCTCTCGGGTATCGCCCCCATCCCATCCACGGCCATACGCC
This sequence comes from Fretibacterium sp., assembly GCA_024681935.1. Taxonomy (GTDB): domain Bacteria; phylum Synergistota; class Synergistia; order Synergistales; family Aminobacteriaceae; genus JAFUYV01. The sequence continues at coordinate 1,769 of JAIKZX010000076.1, read as the reverse complement.
GCGTGGTGCAGAGCGTCGCCATGATGGACGAAGGGGACGTGGGCAACGCAGCGCGCACACTGTTCGGCATGAGGGTGAGACGGGATGAGTAAGCGGGGCCTCGTGCCCCGCTATTTTTTTTGTTATAATCACATTGTTCGTCCTCCAGTGTCCTTCGGGCCTGGGGGCTTTTTTTATTCGCGCAGCCCGTCCAGGTAATCCCCCCACCACTGCATTAGGCGGCGACGCTCTGGTAAATACTCCGCGTGGTTGTAGGCCCCCCTGACGGCGTTGGTCTCCACGTGGGCAAGTTGACGCTCGATCACATCCCGGTTCCATCCGTTCTCGTTGGCAATGGTGGACAGCATGGATCGGAAACCGTGGGGCGTGATCTGATCCTTCCCGAATCCCATCGCCCGGAGCGCCACGCGGACGCCGTTCTCGCTCATGCAGCGCCCATCGTTGCGTGGACTTGGGAACAGGAAACGCCCTTTCCCCGTAATGGGGCGCAGCTCATCAAGAACGGCCTGAGCCTGTGTGCTCAATGGGACCAGGTGACGGCGCTTCATCTTCATCTTTCCGGCGGGGATGTCCCACAGATCCCCCCTTATCTCAGACCATTCAGCGGACCGCACCTCGCCAGGACGGGCGAAAGTATAAATGGAAAACAACACCGCGCACCTCATGACCGTGTAAGGATACGCGGCCACGGCACGCATGAGGAGCGCGATCTCCTCCGGCTGGTCCATCGTGGCGTAATGCTGGACGGTCTTTGGGCGAAGTGCCCCGCGTAAAGCAGAGGTGGGGTCGTTCTCCGCCCAGCCTGACGCGATGGCGAAGCGGAAAACCTGCCCAACAATGACGCGGACGCGCTTCGCTGTCTCCGCGTGTCCCCTGTCCTCTACGCTGCGACAGAGTTCAAGGACCTTGGCAGAGGTGATATCTGCTAGCTTCATCGTCCCCAGCGCTGGCAGAACGTACTTATTGAGCCGGAAGAGAATCGTCCGCCGGTAGGTCTCCGCCTTCCCTTCCATGCGGATCTTCATCCACTCTTTCACAGTGTCCCCGAACAGGACCGGGGACACTCCGACCGGGGACACCGGGGACACTCCCTTTGACCTGCCCATCTGTATCTCGTCCCGCATGATGCGAGCGTCCCGGAGGGTTATATCCGGGTATGCCCCCAGCCCCTTCATGTGCTCTTTTCCATCCTCCCAGTATCGAAGCACCCAATACTTCCCCCCGGAAGGGATGACCCGAAGATAGAGCCCTCTGGAATCGGGCAGACGGTATGTCTTCTCTCGTGGCTTAGCATTCTTCACTTGAAGTTCCGTAAGCATTGTGGGCTCCCCCATTCTTTTGTATTGACCGGGGACAGATTGCAGATTTTTTTATGTGTCCCCGAAACTGTCCCCGGTCTTACACTTTGCTTTAGTGGTTTTTAGTGGCTCTTAGTGCCCTATAGTATAACAAAAAACCCGCCTAAATGGCGGGTTTTTATTCTTACCGATTCTTATCGGATTATCTTCTGGTGGAGATAAGGGGATTCGAACCCCTGACCTCTTGAATGCCATTCAAGCGCTCTCCCAACTGAGCTATATCCCCAAACCTTGTTAATTATAACTGAATCTTTTATCCTGTCAACATATGGGGGGGAATGATGTCACTGTTCAGTGATAATGTCACCAGGTAAGTGTTCCGAGAAAATGTCACATCAAGGATAATAGGGAGTATGGAACAGGAGCGAGTGACATTGAGTTGGAAAGAGTTACATCGCGTGAAGGTAATGG
>JAIKZX010000067.1 GCA_024681935.1 Fretibacterium sp. | reverse complement strand
GGACTTTGGGGACTCTGTAGAAATCCGTCCGGGCGAGCTTCCCGTGTTCTGGGCCTGCGGCGTGACGCCTCAGGCGGTAATCATGGCGGCCAAGCCGGATTTCGCCATCACTCACGCGCCGGGGCATATGTTCATCGCCGACCTGCGCGACAGCGACTACGCGGTGTTTTAGGCATTAAGGAACAAAACGGGCCCGTCCCCCACAGGACGGGCCCGTTCATTCTATTCAGCCGTTCACTCCACCGTGACGCTCTTGGCCAGGTTCCTCGGCTTGTCCACGTCCACGCCCCGCGCCACGGCCAGATAGTAGCCCAAAAGCTGAAGCGGGATCACCGCCAGGCTGGCGGCAAAGTGCGGGTCCGTCGGAGGGATGTAGAAGGTGAAGTCCGCGTCCTCCTTCAGCAGGTCGTTGCCCCGGTGCGTCACCTGCATCAGCCACGCGCCGCGGCTCTTGACCTCCAGCATATTGCTGGCGGTCTTCTTGTAGAGCGCCTCCTGAGTCAGGATTCCGACGACCAGCATCCCCTTCTCCACCAGGCTGATGGGGCCGTGCTTCATCTCACCGGCAGCGCAGGCCTCAGAGTGAAGGTAGCTGATCTCCTTCATCTTCAGGCTGCCCTCCATTGCGACGGCATAGTCGATGTTCCGCCCAAGGAAAAAGGCGTCGTTCGCCTGGGCAAACCGCTCCGCCACCTGACGGATACGCTCTTTCTCATCAAGGATGTCGTCGATTTTCCTGGGAAGCGCCTGAAGTTCCGCCAGCAAACCAGATTCATCCAACAGCAGTCCGCGTGCCTTGGCAAGCTGAATCGCCAGCAGGTAGCACGCCGCCAGCTGCGCGCTGTACGCCTTGGTCGTCGCCACGGCGATCTCCGGCCCTGCGAGGGTGTAGAACACGTTGTCGGCCTCCCGCGCGATGGAACTGCCCACCACGTTGACGATGGCCAGCGTCCGCAGACCGTGTTCCCTCGCCAGCCTCATGGCCGCGAGGGTGTCCGCCGTCTCGCCGGACTGGCTGATGACGATGGCAAGCCCCCCCTCCCCCTTCAGCGGCAGGGTGCGGTAACGGAACTCCGAAGCCAGTTCCACCCTCACAGGAACCTTTGCCAAATCCTCAATGACGTACTGCCCCACCACCCCGGCGTGATAGGCAGAGCCGCAGGCAATGATATATATCTGTTCAACTTTCCGAAGGGCCTCATCCGTCAATTTCATGGAGCTGAGGTCGACGGTGCCGTCCTCCCGCAACGCGGAATGAATTGTGTCCCTCACGGCCTTGGCCTGCTCGTGAATCTCCTTCATCATGAAGTGGTCAAAGCCGCCCTTTTCCGCAGCCTGAGCATCCCACGTGACCTCCGACAGCTCCTTGGTGACGGGATTGCCGTCCTGGTCGAAAAGGCGAATCTCCCCCCCGCGTAGCCGGGCAATCTGCATATTGTCCAGATAGTACACCTGCCGCGTGTCCTGGAGGATGGCCGAGACATCAGAGGTCAGGAAGGACTCGCCCTTCCCCTGCCCGGCAATCAGGGGGTTGTCCTTGCGGACGCCCCAGACCTCGTCGGGATGGTCCCTGAACAGGATGACAAAGCAGTAAGATCCCCGGATGCGTCTCATGGCGCGGGTGAGCGCGGAGAGCGGATTGCCGTTGTCCTCCTTGTAGTAGAGGTCGATGAGCTTGACGGCAACCTCCGTATCGGTCTGCGAGTAGAAACTGTAGCCCTTGCCGGTCAATTCCTCCTTGAGCTCACGGTAGTTTTCAATAATCCCGTTGTGGATGGCAATGACAGCCTTGTCGTCGCTCCATAGGGGGTGAGCGTTGGTGTCCGAAGGTTCTCCATGCGTCGCCCAGCGGGTGTGCCCGATGCCGCAGGTCCCCGCGAGGGTTTTGCCCCCCTCTATCCTCTCGGACAACACGCTCAGGCGTCCCTTGGCCTTTTCGATGCGGACTTCCTCCCCATCGGCAACGGCTAACCCCGCGGAGTCGTAACCCCGATACTCCAGCTTGGCCAGCCCGTCCAGCAGTATCGGTGCGGCCTGTCTGTTCCCTGTATAACCTAAAATCCCGCACATGGCGAAGACCTCCTCAATATTTTTTTATATTATATCAAGTGTGGTATGATATATGGACTTGGAAAGCTGAGGAGGCATTTTTTTGGCAGTTATCACCGTTGTCGGCTCTCTGAATATGGACATCGTTATTCGTGCCCCACGTCTTCCCAGGTCGGGTGAAACCCTTCTTGGAAGGAATTTTGGCGTGACCGGCGGAGGAAAGGGCTCCAACCAGGCTCTGGCGGTCGCCAGACTTGGAGCGGAGTCGCATATGGTCGGATGCGTGGGGAAGGATGATTTTGGCCGGCGGCTGCGCAGTGTATTGACGGAAAACGGGGTTGACTGCGAGCACATGGAGGAACGAGGCGAGGCGGGAACAGGAGTCGGCGTCATCACGGTGACGGACGATGGGGAGAGCGCCATCATCTTTGTCCAGGGGGCCAATGCCCTCCTTGACGAGTCGTCGCTGGAGCGTGCAGAGGATCTCCTCTCCGCTTCGGATGCAGTGCTCTTTCAGATGGAGATTCCCTCCAGAACCGTGGCCGCGGGGTTGAAAATGGCACGGCGCCTTGGGCATCGGACTTTCCTGTCGGCCGAACCTCCCTTTTCCCTGCCTCCTGACGCATGGGATGACATCGATTGTCTTATCCTGAACGAGAAAGCGCTGAATTTTTACATTGAGAATGTTCCTGACCCCCGTTCTGAGAAGGAACCGGTTTTCCTCTCGAACGAGGAGATTGCGCAAAGGGCCCGGCAGATTCTGGACCGGGGGGTTCGCTACGTCGTGGTGACACAGAGCGCGCGGGGCGGGATGGTGTTTACGCAGGGAAGCTCATTCTCCTTTGACCCCTTCAAGGTACATGTTGTGGACAACACAGGGGCTCGGGACGCCTTCTGCGCAGGGCTCTGTGTGGGGCTGGCAGAGGGGATGCCCATCGCCAAAGCGGCGCGCTTCGCCTCCGCGGCGGGCGCTCTGGCCTGCACACGTATTGGAGCCCACCCCTCGCTGCCCTGGCGGCGCGATGTGGAGGATCTGCTGGAGGAGACGGCCGGAGATTATGCCGGGTAGGGCTTGCGCCACTTGGGGCGCTGGAGTATAATTATTGTGTTTTAGTTTTGCGGATATAGCTCAGTTGGTAGAGCATCAGCTTCCCAAGCTGAGGGTCGCGGGTTCGAATCCCGTTGTCCGCTCCAGAAAATAACAGGCCCCCCGCAAGGGGGGCCGTATTTTTTAAGGAGTTACCTGACTTATCCCAGAGTGTCCCAGGACTGAACTTCCTCGTCATTGTCGTGCCCGGACTGATAGAACACCTTGGGCACGCCCATTACCACCAGACCGGACTTCGGGTCCACGTAGTAATTTTTCGCGTCCGCCTCCGGGTCCTCTCCAATGACCGTCCCGTCAGGGATGATGTTGTGGCCGTCGATGATTGCCCGCTTGATGCGGCAGTTCTTGCCGATGACAACATCATGACCGATGATGCTCTCTTCGACAAAGCTCCCGGCCTGAATGAGGCAGTTCCGTGACAAAACGGAATTCCTCACATCCGCCCCAAAAATACGGCTTCCCTCTGAGAGCAGCACCCGGGAGATTGAGCAATTATACCCGCTGTCGGGATAGCAGTAGGAGGGGGGATCCCCAAAGGAAACCGTGCGGATGGGCCACATGGGGTTGTAGAGTGTCATCTCAGACTCATGGCTGATGAGCTCCATGTGTGCCTGCCAGTAGGCCTGAAGCGTCCCCACGTCGCGCCAGTAGGGCTTATCCTTGCGCCACTGGTGCGCCCCTTCCGTCTCCGTGTTGGGGTGCGGAATGATGTTGGTCGAAAAGTCATAGGCACAGACCTTCATCCCGGCTGCCACGAGCTTTGGAATGATGTCCTTGCCAAAATCGTGGCTTGTCTCCTGCATGGAGTCGTCGTTCAGCGCCTCCTCCAGGATTTTGCGCTCAAAGATATAGTTCCCCATCGAGACATAGCAGAAGCCTGGCCGTCCGGGAATCTCCGGCGGATTTTGGGGCTTTTCCATGAACTCGATGATACGCCCGTTGGAATCGGTCTTGATGCAGCCGAACTGGCTGGCCTCAGAGGCTGGCACGACGTTGGCCGCGATGGTGACGTCTGCATGCTGGGCCATGTGCCAGTCCAGCATCTGGCTGACATCCATCTTATAGATATGGTCCGCTGCAAAGATACACACACGGTCGGCCCGATAGCGGGTGATGAGGTGCGACGCCTGGAACACAGCGTCCGCCGTCCCCTGGAACCAGTGTTCACCCCTCCACATCTGTGCCGGCACCAGCGTGACGAAGAAGTCTCGCCCCCTCATGGCTCCGCCGCCAAACTGCCATCCACGTTCAATGTGCTCGTTCAGAGATTGGCTCTTGAACTGCACAAGGACATAGTTGGAATAAATGCCGCTGTTGACAAGATTGGAAAGGGCAAAGTCGATGATGCGATATTTCGCGGCAAAGTAGACGGCCGGCTTCGCCCGGTAACGCGTCAGAGGCATCAGCCTCTCTCCCTTGCCACCGGCAAGGACGATTCCCAGTACTCTTCCGTGCTTCCCTACGTACATACCGATTCTCCCCTTTTTATCAAAGTCAGGCTCAGGGGGAAATGCCCTCCCCTGGCTTTCGCAAGGCAATCACACCCTGCTCTCCCACAGCCGTTCTGCCGAACGTTGCCCTCCTTTCGGGGGCATATAAGCCCGGCAGTCTGGCCGAAACCCCCAATGAATTGGCCCCGCCCCTGGAAGGAGGAAAACCCCGTCCCTGGGCGGGGCCACAGATACCCCATTAGTTATCACGCTGTCATTTCCTGATATAACGCCTTGTAGAGCTCGGCGGAACGGTTCCAGGTGAAATCCTGCTCCATGGCGCGTGACATTATCTGCGGCCAATCGGCGCCGTTCCGGCAGCGCTCAATGGCTCTCGAGAGTGCCCAGAGCATCCCATCCCGGTCGCATGTCAGGAAGGTAAACCCATCCCCGCCTCCCGGAGAATCCGCGTCGGTGACCGTGTCCCTCAGTCCGCCCACCTCACGCACCACAGGAATGGTGCCATAGCGCATGGAAATCATCTGTGAGAGGCCACAGGGCTCGAATACCGAGGGCATCAGGAAGATACTTCCCCCCGCATAAAGGAGATGGGAAAGAGGCTCGTCGTACCCTCTAAAGAACTTGATGCAGTCCGGATGCTCCGCGGCAGCCTTGGTGAGGCCATCCTCCAGCCAGTCATGCCCGCTGCCAAGGAACACGAACTTCGCACCCAGCGTGGGCAGAACATCCATCGCCTCCAGGACGAGCGGGATTCCCTTCTGCTCGACAAGCCGGCTGACGCAGACCACGATGGGATCCTGCGTCTTTGTGTCAAAACCAGCCTTTCTCAGCAGCTCTTCGCGGCAGAGTGCCTTGCCGCTCATCTTTTTGGACGAATACCTCTCCGGAATCATGGGGTCCCGCTCCGGGTTCCAGTACATCGTATCGATACCGTTGAGTATGCCGCGCAGCTTGTGGCGCTGCTGATAGATGACGCCGGACAACTCCCGCGTGGACTCATAGGTCTGGATTTCCGAAGCGTAGGTGGGCGAGACTGTTGTGACTGCCGTGGCGGCCACAATGCCCCCCTTCAGCAGGTTGACCTGTCCGTAGAACTCCATCGTCGACGGGCTGAAGCTCCAGGGCTCAAGCCCTGACGCCTGCATGAATGGGTCGGGCTCAAACACCCCCTGATAGGCCACATTATGCAGCGTCATAACGCTGCGCCCGCCAGTCTGACGATAGTACCTGTGCCAGGCGAGGGCGCAGGGAAGGAACGCGGAAGTCCAGTCATGGCAGTGATAGATATCCGGTGTCCAGTCGATGACCCGGTGAAGCTCCAGCGCCTGCATGCAGAACACGGCAAAGGGCGAAGCAGTCCAGAAGTTGAGCTGAGGGGGATACATATCCCCGTTGTAGTCCTCAGCGCGGAGGAAATAGATGGGCACCCCATCCACTTCTGTCCTGATGACCGCGGCCTCGCGGATCTGCCAGTTGTAGGCGGCACAGACGTGCTGGGGCATCATCACTGTCTTAAGCCCTGCCGCAGCGACCTTATCCAGGACACCCGGCCACGCGGGCGTTACAACCCGTACGTCCACCCCGGCCTGGCGCAGAGCCCTGGGCAGAGACCCCGCCACGTCGCCAAGACCTCCCACCTTGGAGAAGGGAGCTATCTCCGTCGTGACAAACAGAACCCTGGCAGCCCCGCTCATGGAGTTTTCCACTGTCATGCTCAGCGGTTTCCCTCCCGGCCCGTGGTTTGGATTTTTTACTACTCCGCGGTGTGGATTTCCAGCCGATCTTCCACCTTTAGACATTCCACTGACATCCCCTTCGTGACGCGATTAGCTTATTGAAATTTTTGTGTTTTACATACCCCTGAAGTCGATAGAATACGCTTTGGAAGCGTACTCCTTCACAACCCTATGGGTGTTGAAGAAGCTGGCGTCCAGCGCGATGGTGTGGCGCATCATATCAACCCACTTATCGTGGTTTTTGTAGTAGGTGGGGATGACTTTCTTCTCCAGTTTGTCATAGAGGTCCACGGCGTCCAGCGACTCATCATAGTTGGCATCAGCTTCCGTCTCCGTCGGCTCCGGCCCGATGGACCAGCCTGTCACGTCCTCAATCCAGCCCTCAATCCACCAGCCGTCCAGCACAGAGAAGTTCATGATGCCATTCATGGCACACTTCATGCCGCTGGTGCCGCTGGCCTCGCGGGGACGCATGGGCGTGTTGAGCCACACATCGACGCCCTGAGTCAGGAGCGACGCAATCTCCATGTTGTAGTTATCGATGAAAACAATCGGAATCTCACCCTCCAGCTCTTTGGCCTTGCGGCGAATCTTCTGGAGGATGGCCTTGCCGCCGTCGTCGTGGGGATGCGATTTGCTGGAGAAGATGAACTGCACCTTTTTGTTGCCGGCGATCTTTTTGAAGCGCTCCATGTCGTAGAACAGAAGGTCGGCACGCTTGTAGGTCGCGGCGCGCCGGGCAAAGCCCAAAGTCAGCACGTCCGGGTCCAGCTGAACACCGTTGGTCTCCAGGATACGGGCCAGCAGACGCATCTTCGACGCCTGGTGCGCCGCCCACAACTCATCCTGAGGAATGGTCAGGGCCTGAACGAGACGTCCGGGGTCCTGCTCCCAGCCTGGAATGTGCTTGTTGTATATCTTCCTCATGCCGGAGCTGATCCACGTGGCCGGATGGATGCCGTTCGTAATCCAGTCCACGGTCTCCATCTTGAACATGGCGTTGCTGACCTCGGCATGTTTCTTGGCCACGCCGTTGACGTAACGGCTGTAGCGCAGGCCAAGCTCTGTCATGGAGACACCAGGCATATTGGGCATCATACGACGGATGGTGGCCAGAGCCTCCGCCGGGAACACCTGGTCGATGAGGCCAAACTCAAAGTAGTCGTGCCCTGCCGGGACAGGCGTGTGCGTGGTGAACACCACCTGGTCGCGAATCTTCTCCGGATCGTAATAGCCCTGCTCGCGCATGAGCTCAAGGGTAAGGAAACCTGCGTGCCCCTCATTGAGGTGGAAGGTGTCGATGTTCATGTAGCCCAGGTCGCGCAGCATACGAAGGCCGCCGACGCCCAGGATAAATTCCTGGCACAGACGGTAGCGGTTGTCGCCGCCATAGAGGTACCAGCATAGCTTGCGGTCATCCGGGTGGTTGGGCTCAAAGTCCGTATCCAGGAAGTAGACGGGCAGAGGATAGCCCGTGGCTCCAATGAGTTCGTAGACCCACACGCCCACCTGAATCTCCCGCCCCTGAATGGTGACCGTGATGCGGTTGGGAAGCAGGGTCAGCTCCTTGTTCGGGTCCCAAATAACGGGCTTCTCCTTCTGCCAGTCGTCCGAGTTGAACTCCTGAACAAAATAGCCCTTGCGGTAAAGCAGCGTAACGCCTGCCATGGGAACCCCCAAGTCCGCGGCGCTCTTCAGGATATCTCCGGCCAGGACACCCAGTCCGCCGGAGTAGGTGGGAATGGATTCCTTCAAGCCTACCTCCATGGAGAAATATGCCACGGGCCTGAAGGCCGGATCATTCTCCATCAAAGTCCTGAGCGAGTTGCCGAGGTCGCTGCGGTGCAGTCGCTGTATCATTATATCGAAACTCCTTCCTGCCCCCCGTGAGGGGGAGTTTCTGCCGTCCCCCGGGGGGGGGCTGCAATGCAGAACACGAAGACCCGCCGCCCACAGGCATACGAGCCTTCGTTATTATCTCATAAATTGAATATTTTTGCGCGTGGAAATTTTCTCTGCTCTACCCTACGCTTTCCCGCCGCGTAAACGCTTCCAGCCCAGCCGGATACGCCAGACGACCTTATAGGCCGCGGGGATGGACAGCATGGCCAGCATGCCGCCCGCGATGAGCCCGCCGATGGCCACCACGGCAATAGGCAGTTTCATTTCTGAGCCGCGCCCCGACGACAGCAGCGGGACCAGAGACATAACGGACGTGACCACAGCCATCAACAGCGATTTAAACCGCACGTGACACGCCTCCTCCACAGCCTCGTAGGGGTGCTTCCCCTCGCGGCGCAGAACCTCCGCGTAGTCGATGACAACAATGGCGTTGTTGACCACCATGCCCACCAGCATAATCATGCCGATGAGCGCGAAGATGGAGATGTTCACCCCCGAAATAAGCATTGCCGGCACAACGCCGATAGCCGCCATGGGCACCGTGAACAGGATAATCGCCGCGTATACCCAGGACTCCAAGATGGAGGCCACCACCAGGTACGTTACCACAATGGCAATGACCATTGTGCGGATGAGTTCGATGAAGTTCTCCGCCATGTCCTCCTGCTCGCCGCCAAAGTTGATCGATACCCCTTCGGGGATACGGCCTTCCGCTTTCATCTGGTCCACCACCGCGCGCATCTTTACGTTGCCCTCGCCCGCGGTGATGTAGCGCACGCTTCCGGTCACGACGACGGCCCGCTGACGCTCCACACGGCGAATCTCCGTCGGGGCGTCGCTCCAGGCTACGTCCGCCATCTCGTCCAGAGGCACGAGGCCATAGCCCGTCATGATGGGCAGTTCGTGGGCTGTGAAAATGTCACTGGCCTTGCTGCGCTCAATCCGAGCCTTGATGTCGTACTCGTAGCCGCCCTGGCGGAATTTTCCAGCGTCCCGGCCAATCAGATAACCCCGGATGATGCTGGAGAGATCAGAAATGTTCAGCCCCAGCGGCGCCAGACGCCACCGGATAGGGTGAATCTGAAGCTCTGGTTTCCCCATTTCCATCTCAGTCCGAAGGTCCCGAACCCCTTGCACGTTCCTGCCCCGGGCACGAATCTCCTCCGCGACGTCGTAAAGCAGATTCAGGTCCTCGCCCTTCACCTGAATTTCAATGGGATTGCTGAAGCCGCTTCGCGTGGCTGCCGTCTGCGTCTGCACACCCGGAAGCGTTGCGAGCCAGGGCCGAATTTTGTCCGCCACGAACTCCGTCGAGGGGCGTTTGGGGTCGTCGTTCATGTAAAGGGCAATCTGCGCCTCATTGATGGCCCGGCTGCGCATGGAACTTGCCACTGTCGAAACAACGTTGCGGATGTATTTCCGTTCCGGCAGGGTGTTGATGAAGTCCTCCACCTGATAAACCATGTCCATTGTACGGCTCATGGAGGAGTTGTTGTCCAGCGTCAGAGTGATGCGGACCGTGCCGTCGTCCATAGTGGGGGTAAACTGTGTTCCCAGGAAACCGCCCAGCTTCAGCGAGCCCCAGGTGGCCAGGACCGTGAGAAGAACAGCGGTCAGCGGGAACTTCATCGCCATGTGCAGCAGAATGAAGAACAGGTCGCGGAACCCGTCGAAGAACCAGTTCCACCAGCCCGTCAGAATTTTTCCAATCAGGGGCAGTTCGCCGGTGTCGCCGGGGCGTTTTTTGATCCTTGCGGCCAGGCAGGGGGTCACCGCCATCGTCACCCACAGGGAGAACACCGTGGCATACACAATCGTCACGGCGTAGGGCTTCAGGAACTGTCCCGCGATGGTGCTCATCAGAGCCACAGGCATAAACACGCCGAGGTTGGTCAGAACGCCCGCCAGAACGGACATCGAGATTTCCACCGTGCCCTCCTCCGCCGCTTCAAAGGGTTCGTAGCCCATGTCGCGGAAGCGGTAGACATTCTGGATAATCAGAATCGCGTTCATGACCAGCGTGCCCATCGAAAGCGCCAGGCCCAGGGTGCTCATGAGGTTCAGGGTGTAGCCATGGATCTGGAGCGGAACAAAGGTCGCGGCAAAGGCCACGGGCATGGAGAACGCCACAATGAAGGTTGCCGAAAAACGCCCCAGGAACAGATAAATCACAAGCGCCGTCAGCGCGATGCCGATGGCCGTGTCCCGGATGATGTTCTTCACCGAGGACTCGACGAAGGACGTGTCATCATGGGTGTACTGATACTCAAAGTCCGGGAAGTTCTTCATCTCCCGGGCCATGAGACGCTTTATCTCCTGACCTGCCTTAACCACGTCCGCGTTGGACCTCGGGCTGATGCGGAGCTGAACCACGGGCTGCCCGTCCGCCCGGGCCAGGGCGCGCAGGTCAGCCTCAGCGTCCAGCACCTCACCCAGCATGGAGAGTCGCACCGGAGTTCCTGATTTTGTGGGTATCAGGATATTCTCCAGCTGCTCCACATCGTTGAACTCCCCCATCAGGCGGAGAGAGACCTCATCCTTCTTCTGCGTGATGTAGCCGGACGGCGTGGTCTCGTTGTTGGAGGAGACCACGTTGCACACCTGAAGATAGCTTATCCCGTAGTCGCTGAGGGCTGCGGGGTCCAGCATGATCTGCACCTCGCGGTCGCGTCCGCCCGTCACGTCCACGCGTCCCACGCCTTCCACACGCGCCACGATGGGCTGTATCCTGTCCTCAATGATTTTCTTTGCCGTCTTCTCCGGCAGATGCGACGTGAAGGAGATGATCAAAAAGGGCTGGGAGCTGAGGTCGAACTTTGACGAGACCGGCTCCTTGGCGTCTTCCGGCAGGTCGGGGACCTTGGCCTTGACCTTGTTGTTTACGTCCACCAGGGCCAGGTCCGGGTTTGTGCCCGACTCCATCTCGACCGCCACCATGGAGGTGCCTTCGACGGAGTAGGTCTCAATCGTCTTGAGTCCCTCCAGGTCCGCCAGGGCATCCTCCAGGGGCTTGCTGATAAGCTGCTCGATTTCGTTGGGGCCCGCCCCCGTGTAGTTGGTGCGGACAAGGACGAAGGGCAGCTCCACGTTGGGATAGAGCGTTACGCCCAGCGTGAAATAGCTGCTGATGCCTAACAATATCCATATAATGACAGAACACCCCGTAAAGACGGGGTGGTAAATGCAAAACCTTATGAAGCCGCGCATATTACCCGCGTGCCTCCTGAACTTTTACGCGGGAAGACTGCGGAGCCTCCGCCACTCCGGCGTTCTTCGTGATGTCCACCCCGTCGTAGAGCACGCGGTTGCCGCTGACAATCAGCTCGTCTCCGGCCCTCAGGCCTGACGTGACAACAACCTGCCCGTCGCGCCCCTCGCCGGTGGTGATGGGGGTGAGCTTAGCCACAAACCCCTGTCCGGACTTGACAGCGACGTAGACGGACTGCGTGCCGCCGCGGTAGATGACCACGTTTGAGGGGATGGCGATGACATCCGCCTGGTGCTCCACCCGGAACCGGCCCTCAAGGTATGTGCCGGGCAGAATGCCGCTTTCCGCCGGCAGACCCACCACAACAGGGTACAGACCGGAGCCGGACTGCGCCTCAGGGCTGACACGCTTCACCCATCCCTTGCTGGCCGTGCCGTCTATGATAATATCAATGGGCGTTTTCTTGTTGATCTTGGAGATATCCTTTTTGGAGACCATCAGTTCCGCCTCCATCTCCTTGGGGTCCACGATGGAGAGCAGAACAGCCCCGGCCTCAGCAATCTCTCCCGGCTCCACGTTGCGGGCTGAGACGATGCCGTCGATGCTGGCCTTGAGCTCCGTCCTCTGGAGCGTGGACTGAGACCCCTTCAGCATGGCTTCGACGGACTTCAGCGTCGCGTAGGCTGAATCCACTTCCGACTGGGAAATTCCGCCCTTGGCCTGGAGTTCCTTCTTGCGGTTGTAGTTCAGCATGGCCTCCTCGTAGGCGGTGCGTTCCGCCAGAACCTTGGCGCTCCTGTCCGCCACCTGAAGCGTGATGAGGGTCTGCCCCGCTTTGACAGGGGATCCGATATCCACCTTCACAGCCTCCACAATCTCGCGTTCGTAGGTCTTGACATTCTGAGTGTGGGCGGACTTGGCCTGGCCATAGTAGCTGCGCCACGTGTCCCAGTCCGTTGCTGTAATCACCTGGGTCGTGACGGGGAAGACGGCCTTTTCCGTCGTCTCCAGCGAGCGGAGATTAGCCTCCGCCTGGCGCAGCCTGGCCATCACCTGAAGCCCTACCCCCGCGCCCACGGCAGCCAGAAGGACAACCCAAAGCAAAATCCTCGCCTTATTTAGCATGAAAAACAACTTTTTCATCTATAAACTCCTCCTTATAGAACACAAACGGATAAATTATAGACCCAACCTCAGCGGCAATCATGAACAAATAATGAAGCTGCCCTCCGGCTGTTTTTCGGGAGCGCCTGTGCCCTGCGGGCAGACATGTCGGCTCCGGCACGGATGGACGCCGCGTCCCCTATGGGGCCGCGCAGCCCCGGGCGTCTGGCTGCAGCAGACGTTTCATAAGGTCATGAAAGACCCGCGTGTAATTCTCTTCACTCTCTTTTCGTTCCTCTTGCGTCAGGCGCTCGAAATCCTCCGTTCCTGAACCAAAGAAGGAAACGCACAGGGGACGGTCCAGGGCGCGCATCAGCTCGAAGAGTATGTCCACGCTCAGGTCATCCCGCACCGCGCCCAGCTCCTGCCCCCTGCGAATCAGGGCCTTCTGGCGCTGCACCAGGCGCCCCAGAGGAGGACACAGTCCTTCCAGTTCCCCGGTGTTCGGCTGATGGCTGTTCAGCGAGAGAATCATGACGCGGCCCAGGGATACGTTGGACGAGAAGAAGTCGAACTCTCTCTGCCGATAGTCCCACACGGCCTCCCAATATTCCTCCAGCTTCCCGGGCAGGGGCTTCTCAGGAACGGCTTCAAGAATGCGCTCGCCAATATCCTCCATCACGGCAGTCAACAGGGCCTCCTTGTTGTCAAAGTAATAGTAGACGGAGCCCTTGCTGAGACCGGAACGCTCGATGATACGGTTGTAGGAGGCATTCTCCAGACCATACTCATTGAATTCATCAATGGCAGCCTCCACAAGTTTGTGCCGTTTTTCCGTCTTAAGCCCTGTATTTCTAATGATCTCCCCCACCCCCTTGTCTCTTTTAAAACTCATCGGTTCGACCAGTCGGTCGAATTTTTGATTCCGCTATTATAGCGGGTTTTTAAAAAAATGCAAGAGGGAAATTTTTGGCTTTTGGCCTGGAAAGGTGTATGTTAAAATTAAAGCATTCAATTTAGTCCGTTTTTTTACTTAAGGAGGGGAACAGCAATGAGGAAGTATTGGAAGGTTTTTGCAGCTCTGGTTTTGGTGGCGGCTGCCGCAGGGATATGCTGGGCGGACGACGGCGAGCTGACAGTCTACACGGCCCGCAGCGAGAGCCTGAACAATCTGGTGATCCCCAACTTCGAGAAGGACACGGGAATCAAGGTCAACGTCATCGTTGCCGGCACGGGGCCGCTGCTGAAGCGCGTCGCGTCGGAGAAGAACAACCCGCAGGGGGATATCTTCTGGGCCTCCGACCGCATGACTTTGGAATCTCATAAGGACCTTTTTGAGCCCTATGTGTCCCCGGAGGACGCGCACATGCTGCCGTCGTTCCGCAACAAGGACGGTTACTTCTCCGCGGCGTTCGCTGACCCGACGGTCTTTGTCGTCAACAAAAAGCTGGAGGCGGAGCTGGGCGTCAAGATCGACAGCTTCGAGTCTCTGCTCGATCCCAAACTGAAGGGCCGAATTGCCTGCGGCGATCCGGCGAATTCAAACTCCGCGTTCCAGATTCTTCTTGCCATGCTCTACGGCAAGGGCGACGGCGACCCCATGTCCGACAAGGCGTGGAGTTTTGTGGACAGGTTCATCGCCAACGTCGACGGCAAGATCCTCACCAGCTCCGGCGGCGTACACAAGGGCGCGGCTGACGGTGAGTACGTCGTGGGGCTGACCTGGGAGGAGCCCGCGGCGACCTATGTGCGCAACGGCGCTCCGGTGTCCGTCGTCTTCCCAAAGGAGGGCGCGATTTTCCCCGGCGAATCCGTGCAGATTATCAAGGGCTGCAAAAATCTGGACAACGCGAAGAAGTTCGTTGACTATATGCTGTCCCAGAAGGTCCAGGCCAAAGCCGGAGCGGAGCTGACCATCCGCCCGCTGCGCGAGGGCGTGGAGCTGGCCCCCTACATGACGCCCATGAGCGAGATTCAGCTCTGCAAGGGGCATGACGAGGCCTGGGTGGCAGCTCACAAGCCGGAGGTCGTCGCCAGGTGGAACGAGCACCTGGAGGAGTCCCTGTAGAAAGCATCCATCAAGTTTCAGGGCGGCGGGAGACACAACCTGCCGCCCTTTTATTATAGGATTGGGAGGCTTCGACCGTGAGCGTCGGCATTGATATTGAGAATGTGGTCAAGAAATACGGCAGCAACACCGTCATCAACGGCCTTTCGCTGCGCATTGAACCAGGCGAGTTCTTCACGCTGCTGGGGCCGTCCGGCTGCGGAAAGACGACGCTGCTCCGCATGATCATCGGTTTTAACTCCGTCGAGGGCGGGGATATCTCGGTGGACGGGCGGCGCATCAAC
Organism: Fretibacterium sp.; assembly: GCA_024681935.1. Classification (GTDB taxonomy): domain Bacteria; phylum Synergistota; class Synergistia; order Synergistales; family Aminobacteriaceae; genus JAFUYV01. The sequence goes on along the minus strand of JAIKZX010000067.1, from coordinate 667 downwards.
GACATTCCGCCCAGCCAGCGCAACATGGGCATGGTGTTCCAGAATTACGCGGTTTTTCCGCACATGTCCGTGCGGGAGAACGTGGCTTTTGGGCTCAAAATGCGGCGCGTGCCCAACAAGGAAGCCAGGCGCCGCGTGGACGAGATTCTGCGCATGACGAAAATCGAGGACTATGCGGACCGGATGCCGGCGGCGCTGTCCGGCGGTCAGCAGCAGAGGGTGGCCCTGGCCCGCGCCATCGTCATCCAGCCGGAGGTGCTTTTGATGGACGAGCCCCTGTCAAACCTCGACGCCAAACTGCGCGTCGAGATGCGCAACGCCATCAAGCGCATCCAGCGTCAGATTGCCATCACGACGGTGTATGTAACTCACGACCAGGAGGAGGCCCTGGCGGTGTCGGACCGCATCGCCGTCATGGATGGGGGCGTCATCCAGCAGGTGGATACCCCGCGGACCATCTACCAGCGCCCGGCCAATATCTTCGTCTCCACCTTTATCGGGCTCTCGAACCTCTTTGAGGGCACGGTGTTCGGTGAGAGCGGTCAGAAGGGCGTCGTCCTCTCCAACGGCTGCCGGGTCCCCATGACGAACCTGTCTGATGAGGCGAAGCCCGGGCTTCCCGTGATTGTTTCTGCGCGGCCGGAGGAATTTATCATGGAGGCGTCGG
>JAIKZX010000226.1 GCA_024681935.1 Fretibacterium sp. | reverse complement strand
CGGGGCCGTCACCCGTCTTCTTCGCCGTCAGCTTCCGCTCGTCCCCGTTCTGCTGGAGCGACACCTGAAAGCCGCGCCCCTCCAGCAGCCGCGTAACGTTGGACACAGCGATGTCGTTGTCAACCGACACCTGGATCTCCGCCGCACCCTTGTCCAGCTCCGCCTTGGTCATGATGACCGGTTCCGGGCACAGCTTGCCCATCGCGTTGACGATTACCATGATGAAACCCTCCCGAATGTAATCAAAATTTGATAATGTTGCGGCTCCTTCGGAGTCCCCGCGCCGGCAAAAAACCGTCCGGGGGAACTGTTCGCCCGAGTTAAAATCGAAAAGTCAATTTTACCGGCGAGCCGTCGTCCGGCGCGGAATTCAGGCCCGCACCGTCAGTAACGAAATGGAATCTTTAATACGGTGAACAGCAAAAAAAAACGCTTACCCCTGGAGGGTATGCGCGCACGAAGACACAGGCAGCTGTAAAACCAATCAGGCGCCGTTATAGCCCCCGGGTATTGGACAGCCCTGACGAGGGGGCAGAAAGGCCCTCAACGAACATGCATCCCGTGCATTTTTTGCCTGCGGCACGTCACGTCATCGAGAATCCCTCCTGCAATAGATTTTTTCTATATAATTATAACAGGAACAGAGGGAATATGTCCTGAGTTTTATCCTGAGAGGAGCGGAACGGCATGAAAGAACAGAGGACGACGGTCATTCTTGTGCGCCACGGAGAGTGCAGCGCAAACATTGAGGAGCGGTTCAGGGGCCGCTGCGATTTTGAGCTGAACGAACTGGGGCGTCAGCAGGCGGAGCAGATCGCGTCCGCGCTCCAAAGGCTGGCTCCCGCGGTCCTTTACTCCAGCCCTCTGCGCCGCGCGGTCCAGTCTCTTGAACCGGCCGCCCGAGCCCTGGGGCTTGAGATACAGATCGAGGACGACCTGACGAATATCTCCTTCGGCGCGTGGGAAGGCCGGAGGAAAGCCGACATCGCGCGTGAACAGCCTGAACTGTGGGACCTGTGGAAGCACAGGCCGGAGGAGCTTTTCTTCCCCGGCATGGAGAGCCTGGACGAGGTGGGCCGGAGAAGCCGCGCCGTGCTGGACCGGCTGGTTCAGGTCCACGCCGGGACGACAATCGCCCTGTGTACCCATCGGACGGTGCTGAAACCGCTGGTGTCCTGTTGTCTGGAGATGACGCGTCCCTGGTTCTGGAAGTTCCATTTCGACACCGCGTCGATATCCCTCCTCACGCACGACGAGCGAGGTTATTCCCTGTTCAGCCTGAACCGCATCGACCATCTGACCCGGCTCAACAGGGAGTGGAACTGACGAGGCGCGCCGATCGGGATCAACGCCCGCCCGAAGTGGCGCGATGTTTTGTAAATCGCTCCCTCAGCCCAGCGCCACGTCCAGCGCCATCATCAGGCTGAAACCCACGGCGAAGGAGACCACACCCGTGTTGGAGTGCTCCCCCACGGACATTTCGGGGATCAGTTCCTCCACCACCACATACAGCATCGCCCCGGCCGCAAAGGACAGCAGATAGGGCATAGCCGGGACGACCAGCCCCGCGACGATGACGGTCAGAAATCCAAAGACCGGTTCCACCGCGCCCGAGAGGACACCCAGCCAGAACGCTTTCTGCTTGCTGCTTCCCTCCGCGTAGAGCGGCATGGAGACGATAGCCCCCTCCGGGAAGTTCTGGATGGCGATACCCAGCGCGAGAGCGAGCGCGTCTCCCGCCGAGATGCGGCCCGATCCGTTTAAAAGTCCGGCATAGACCACGCCGACCGCCATGCCCTCCGGGATGTTGTGGAGCGTCACGGCGAGGAACATCATGACGGTCCGGGACAGACGGCTCTTAGGCCCCTCCGGCTGGTCGATGATCATGTGCAGATGCGGGATGACATGATCCAGCAGGAGCAGAAATCCGATCCCCAGCCAAAAACCGAGGAACGCCGGAAGGAAGGCGAGACGTTCCAGGCTCTCCGACTGTTCAATGGCCGGAACGAGCAGGCTCCAGACCGACGCGGCCACCATCACCCCCGCCGCAAATCCGGTCAAAGCCCGCTGCAGGTTGATTTTCAGATGGTCCTTCAGAAAAAAAACGCAGGCGGCGCCGAGCAGGGTCCCGAAAAAGGGGATCAGCAGCCCGAACACGGCTGTTTTCATTTTTGCTTCTCCCTGCCTTTCTTCTCACAAAGCCGTGACCGCAGCGGATGTGGCAACGGAGTTCCCGGCGGACGTGCCGGTGGCGGCACCCACGGCGCAACTTTTTCTGTTCTCCTTCCGGAGTTAAGTAATCGAATAAATATATCACACAGCCTTCAAAAATACTATCTTTTTCAGCGTTCTCTTTCCGGCCCCGAGCGGAAAATAAAAAAACCGCTCCCCGCCCCGCAGGGGGCTCTTTTACCTCAGGGACAACACCTTCCGACGGCAAATGGATTGACACAGGCACTGATAAAGGGTTATACTTTTAGAAAGTATAAGTTATCATATTATCAACGGTTTACATGACCAAAACTCCGAATCACTGAGCTCCGGGAGCCGGGGCTTTGGGATAGAAGACAAAAGGAGAAGGAGTGTATCTCATGATCACCAACGGCTTTACCTATTTCGCGACACTGGTGTTGTCCGCCGGGCTGCTGGTTGGCGCGCAGAAGCTGACCAAATGGAAGTTCTTCGAATACGCGCCGCCTGTCGTCCTGCTCTACCTGGTCGGCATGCTTGGATGCACGTTCAAGCTGTGGGACACCGCGGCCACGAAGGAGGCATACAGCGCCCTCCGCAATCCGATTCTGTACGCAATGATCTTCGTTATGCTGCTGCGCTGCGACATTCGCCAGATCCTCAAGCTCGGCCCCAAAATGCTGCTCGGGTTTTTCACCGCCACCATCACCATCTCAATCGGCTTCTTCGTCACCTACGCCCTGATGCACCCGCTGCTGGGTGAAGGCGCCTGGCGCGGGCTGGGTGCCCTCTGCGGCAGCTGGATGGGCGGTTCCGGCAATCTGGTGGCCGTCGCGGACGCCCTGAGCGCCACGGAAGCCCAGCTGGCGGGCGCGTCTATCGTGGACTCGATAGACTATTCAATCTGGGTCATGTTCCTGTTGTGGGTGGTGGGCCTGGCGCCTCAGTTCAACAAATGGGTCAAGGCCGATACCAGGGTTCTCGACGAGGTCTCCTCCCGTCTGGACGCTGAATTCGCTCAGGTACAGACCAAGAAGGTCGACTTCCCGTCCCTCATTTTCCTGCTGGGTCTGGCCCTGATTGTTTCCGCCTCCTGCACGCAGTTCGGCACCGACCTCAGGAACGCCTCCCCGGACTGGCTCAAGGTCTTTGATGTGGCCACCTTCCGTATCGTTCTGGTCTCCGTTCTGGGCCTTATCCTGGCCATGACCCCCATCGGCAGGATCGCCGGCTCCACTGAGCTGTCCAACATCATGCTGTATATGGTCATCGGCCTGATTGCCTCCCGTGCCTCCTTCATCGAGCTGTTTGAGCAGGGCATGGGCTGGTGGATTCTGGCCGGCTTCGCCATCCTGCTGATTCACGGCGTGCTGATGCTGTTCGCTGCCAAGGTGTTCAAGCTGGATATGTTCACCTGCGGCGTGGCGTCCCTCGCCAATATCGGAGGAACGGCTTCCGCGCCTATTCTGGCCGCTTCCTACAGAGGCTCGCTGGTCTCCGTGGGCGTCCTGATGGCCCTGCTGGGCTATGTGGTGGGCACCTTCGGCGGCATCGGCGTCGGCTACATGATGTCCATTTTCGGCTGATCCGCACATTTCAGCATGACGGGTTCCCCGTTCTCGCCGAAATGTGCCTGAACAAATGAACGACACGATGCAAGTGGCCTTCACTTGCATCGTGTCATATATAGAGGAGAAGGAGAAAAAACCATGGGTGTTTTATCCGGTTTGCAGCCGCAGGCTGTCTTCCGTTTCTTTGAGGAGCTGTGCGCCATACCCCACGGTTCCCACAACACAAAGGCTCTGAGCGACTATCTCGCGGCCTTCGCCAGGGAGCGACAGCTGAAATTCCGTCAGGACGAGCTCAATAACGTCGTCATCTGGAAAGACCCCGCGCCGGGGTATGAAAACGCCCCCACGGTCATGATCCAGGGGCACATCGACATGGTGGCCGAGAAGGAACCGGGCTGCGGCAAGGACATGGAGAAGGAAGGTCTGGACCTGTTCGTGGAGGGGGACCAGGTGGGCGCCCGGGGCACCACATTGGGCGGAGACGACGGCATCGCCGTGGCGATGGCCCTGGCTGTTCTGGACTCGAAGGACATCCCCCACGGCCCCCTGGAGTGCCTGTTCACCTCGGACGAGGAGGTCGGCATGACGGGCGCCCGGGGTCTGGACGCCGCCGGCCTCAGGGCGAAATATCTTCTCAACCTCGACTCCGAGAAGGAGAAGGTGTTCACCGTCAGCTGCGCCGGTTCCACCCGGGCGGTCTGCACCCTGCCCGTGAACCGGGCCCCCTTTGCCGGCACAGTTCTGGAGCTGACTGTGGAGGGGCTGGCCGGGGGGCACTCCGGCGAGGAAATCCACAAGGGGCGGGCCAACGCCAACACCATCATGGGCCGGCTGCTGACAGAGCTTATGAACGTCACGGACCTGCGGCTGCTGACCGTCAGCGGCGGGGCGAAGGACAACGCCATCCCCCGGGACGCCGCCGCGCTGGTGGCCGTGAAGGATACCCGGGAAGCCGAGACAGCGGCTCTGGCCCTGGGCAAAGCTCTGGCCAACGAGTACCGCGCCGCCGACGGGGGAATCCGTGTGAAGCTTGCCTCCGCCGAAAGCGGCCTTGTCCCTCTGGACGGGGACAGCACCCGCCGGGTGGCCGCGTTCCTTTTCTGCGCCCCCAACGGCGTTCAGGCCATGAGCGCCGAGGTGCCGGGCCTGGTCCAGACCTCCCTCAATCTCGGCCATGTTTACACTGAGGGGAACGCCGTGACGGCCCGCTTCATGATCCGTTCCAGCGTCGATTCCCAGGCCGCCGGGACCACAGAAAAGGTCATAACGCTGACGAAGGCCCTGGGGGGCTCCGTGGATATCCCCTCCTCCTACTCCGCCTGGCCGTACCGGCCGGACTCCCATCTGCGGGACGTGATGATTGAGGCCTTCCGGGCGGTGTACCAGGAGGAACCTAAAATAGAGGCCCTTCACGCAGGACTGGAATGCGGCATCCTCTCGGGCAAGATGCCGGATCTGGACTGCATCTCCTTCGGGCCGGACCTGACGGATATCCACACGCCGCGGGAGCGGCTGCACATCGCCTCCACGGAGCGGACCTGGCGGTTGACGCTGGAGGCCCTCAAGCGCCTGAAATAAGGAGGGAAATATATGAGCAGGGATAAGACTTCCATCGTGTTCACCGGCGACATCGGCTTCGACCGGTATATGGACCGCCGCTGGGAGGACGACGAACTCCTTTCGAAGCCCATCCTCGACTTCTTCCACAGCGCAGACCATGTGGCCGCCAATGTGGAGGGTGCCCTTATCGACGCCGTGGACGACGGCAGCCGGGGCGTCTTCTTCCACGCCATGAATCCGGCTGCCACCCGCGTGCTGAAGGCCATCGGCGCCGATATCTGGTGCGTGGGCAACAACCACACCATGGACGCAGGCAGGGAGGGCGTCATCAGCACCCGCAAAATCGCCCGCGACATGGGCTGCTTCACCATCGGGGCGGGGCTCAACGTGAGGGAGGCCTCGGAACCCGTCTATCTCGACGAGGCCGGCGGCATCGGCCTGTTCGGCGTGGCATACATGGCCGAGTGCATCCCCGCCACCGCCACGGAGCCGGGCATCTTCCGCTGGGACGACATGGACGGCATCAAGCGCCGCATCGACGAGGTGAAGTCGAGGTGCCGCTGGTGCGTGATAATCAGTCACGGCGGCGAGGAGTTCACCAGCCTGCCCAGCCCTTACACCCGGGACCGGTATCTGCAATACCTGGAGCTGGGCGCGGACGTGGTGGTGGCCCATCATCCCCATGTGCCGGAGAACTACGAGCTGTTCCCCGGCAGCAAGGCCATTTTCTACTCCCTGGGCAATTTCATCTTTGACACCAACTACCAGCGGGCCCACATCTACACTGACCTGGGCGTGCTGCTGAAGCTGATCTTCACCGCGGATAAGCTGGACTTCGAGGCCATGGGCATCCAGATTGTCCGTGGTGAGGAGAAAGTCGTGGAGGCGCCCCTGCCCGATATCTTCACGAACATCCCCGCCGGGGAGTACGCGCTGCTGTCGCCCCTGGCTGCCAAGGCCTTCGTGAAGGAGGACATGCGCAAGATGGTCTTTCTGGAACCGGAACGGTTCACCAACGCGTCCCAGGAGGTCTGGGACGGATACTTCTTCAGCACAGAGCCCGACGGCTACTACGAGGGGACGCACATGGACTTCCATATCATCGTTCCGTTCTCAAAGACCGCGGAGGAGGGCGCCTGGAAGTACAGCAGACTGGAAAAAGTGAAGGAATACCTGTTAAGGCAGTTATAGCAGCCTGTCCCGCGGGGAAACCCTATTGGTTTTTTTGCGAAGCAGGATAAAATGCCTCATATAATTCAGACATTTACTGTTTGATTTTTTTCTTTCCATCCTGAGGAGCGGCATCTGAAAACCCCGGGAAAGGGGTACAGGAGGGTTTATTCATGAAGAAGTCGTTTGGGCTATTGAGCCTTGTTTTAATAATCACAGGAGCCCTCGCCTTCGAGGCGGCCGGGGCCGTGCGGCTCAAGTTCAGCCATGCCGGGCCCAGCACCAGCACATGGCAGGCCGGGGCGGAGAAGTTCGTCGAGCTCGTCAGGGCCGGGACGGGCGATAAGTTCGAAATCACCATCTTCCCGCTGGACGAGCTGTCCGGCGGCAGCCAGGTGGGCGGCATCGAGCTTGTCCAGACCGGCGTGACGGACATTCACCTTCAGGATGCCCTCGTGTGGTCCGCCGTGGCGAAAAAGAGCGTCATCCCGTGCTTCCCGTGGCTTTTGCCCACCTATGAGGACGTGGACAGGTGCATGAAGGGCGAGGGCGGCGCGGCGCTGAAGGCCGTCCTGAACGAGGCGGATGTGGTGTGTCTGGCCATTGGCGAGAACGGCTACCGGCAGGTGGTGAACAACCGCAATCCCATCAGCAAACCGGAGGACATGAAGGGACTGAAGATGCGGGTGCCGGGGAGCAGCGTCCACGTCGCCATGCTGAAGTACATCGGCGCCGACCCCCTGACCATGAACCAGTCCGAGGTTTATACGTCCCTCCGGCAGGGCACCATCGATGCCTGCGAGAACACGCTGGACCTCCTCTACACCCAGAAGACGCTGGAGGTGGTGAAGTACCTCTCCCTGTGGAATTACTCCTATGACCCGCTGTACCTCTCCGTCAGCAGGGAGCTGTGGGACACCCTGAGCGACAGGGAGAAGGCCGTGTTCCAGAGCGCCGCGGACGAGGCCATGGCCTATCAGGTGAAGATCACCCGGGAGAAGAATCAGGAGCTTCTGAATCATCTCGGAGAGTATAAGCTCGAGGTGGTCCCGTCACTGACGCATGAGCAGATACGGGATTTCCAGGAGGCCGTCGGGTCCGTTTATCAGGACTATAAGGAAGAGTTCGGCGAGGACCTGTTCAACAAATTCGGTTACAACTTCTGATTGGCGGAATCATCCGGGGCGCGCGGGAGGGGCGGTCATCATCTGCCGCGGCTGCGGAGGGAAACGATGCCCGGCGGCTGCGCCCCTTCCAGGGGAGATTGTCCGGATGTGATGGTGACGGGCAGGGAGTGACCGGAATGGACGGTCAGTGCCTCTCCTCCACCTCCGTGCAGTAACCCGTCACAGTGAGCAGAAAGGAACTGACTTTACGGCTGTAAGTCGAGCCCGGCTCCGTCCAGGAGAAGCGTGCCGGCGTGCAGGAACCGTCCGTGAAGAAGTTCACAGTCTCCGGCTCCATGCGCCAGCCTTCCCCCTCCAGGGGATGGGAGAGCTCAAACGGTTTCCACACCAGCACGTCCTCCTTCGGGCCTGCCGTGCCCAGAAATTCGCTCAGGCTTCCCTTCTCCGGTTCCTGTTTGAGAAGGACCTCCGCCACGACGGAGCCCCGCTTTTCGCGCATGGGCTTCAGCACAAAACGGACCGGAACCCCGGACAAAGCCAACCCCTGGGCCTCTTCAACGCTGCGCTGAAGCAGGACCAGGGGAGGTTCAAAGTAAAAGAAGATGCGGGGGAGCAGCACGACCGCCATGACGCCCACGATCGCGAGCACGACCATGATCTCAATCAGCGTAAACCCCCGGCGTTTTGACATTGTGAATCAATCAGTTCTCGTTGGAGATGTCGGCGTTGACGCCCTCGCCGCCCTCCTCGCCGTCCGGACCGGTGCTGATGATGCGGATACGCCCGTTGTCGTTGCGGTAGATGTAGGGATTGCCCCAGGGGTCGTCCGGGACCTTCTTGATGTAGCCGCCCTCGGCGTAGCGCTTGGGCACGGGCGAGGTGGCGGGAGCCTTCACCAGCGCGTCCAGCCCCTGCTGCGTGCTGGGATAAAAGCCGTTGTGCAGACGGTACATCTCCAGCGCGTCCTCAAGGCTGCGGATCTGCGTCTGGGCCGTCGTGCGCTGGGCCTCCGCCACCTGGGGCCCGATGCGAGGCACCACCAGCGCTGCCAGAAGGCCAAGAATCACCACAACCACCATAATCTCAATGAGCGTGAAGCCCGACCGCCGCCTCATGAAAATCTTACGTTTTTTCGTCTTCTGCAAGTTAAACCCTCCTCGGATTTTGATATTCTTACTTCACAATCCCGGCCAGATCGAACACCGGCGTCAGGATTGCCAGCACGATGAATCCCACCGTCACGCCCAGGAAGAGCACCATCAGCGGCTCCATCAAAGTGGAGACACGCTCCATACGGCTCTGGGCAATCTCGCGGCATTGGTCAGAGACGTTTGTCAGCGCCTGAGCCAGGTCGCCTCCCATCTCTCCCACACGGATGACCGCGACAGTATCCTCCGCGAACCCCACCTTCTCCAGGGCTTTATCAAAGCGGTGGCCGGCCTTGACCATGTCTGCGCAGTCCATCCAGCGCTGCTTCTTCACATCCATGGATGACGCCATGCGCAGCGCCTGGACCAGCGGAATGCCGGACCGCAGCAGCGTGCTGATGTGCGACATCACCAGGGCCAGGTTGAGCTGGCTGCGAATGCCCCGCATAAAGGGCATGTTGATGCTTTTTCCCCGCCGCTTCATCCACAGGAACAGGACCAGCAGTCCCAGCAGAATCCAGAGCCCATAGCTCATCAGGAAGGAGGACATTCCCAGCAGAAGGCGGGTGGGAAGGGGCAGGGTCTGATGCATATCCTCAAACAGCTCAGAGATCTTCGGCACCACATAGGTCAGCATGAAGGCAACGACCCCCACGCCCACCACCGCCATGACGATAGGGTACGTCATGGCCCCGCGGATCTTGCGCCGAAGCCCGTCCTCCATCTTGAACTGATTGGCGGCCTCCTCCAGGACGGAGATGAGGGAACCGCTCTGCTCGCCGGACTCCGCCACCCGCCACAGGCTTTCCCGGAAAGCGCCGCTCTCGGCAAGGGCCGTGTGGAACTTCCGCCCCCCCTCGACCTCCGCCAGCAGCTTCTCCAGGGCGGGACGCATGTGCCGGTCGCGGGCCTGCTTCGTCATGATACGCAGCGAGTCCGCCAGCGGCAGTCCGGACTTCAGGTACGACGCCAAGCTCCGGCAGAAGAAGATGTGCCCCTCCAGCGGCAGAACTTTCTGTTTCGAGGGGCCGGCCTTCTTCTCCACGGCAGCGATGTCCACAACAACGATGCCCCTCTCCGTCAGACGTTCCACGGCCTGCATGGACGAAGAGGCGTCAATGGTCCCCTTTGTGGACTTCCCCTTCGGGTCGTAGCCGGAGTAGCTGAAGTAGGGCATGATAAACTATTCCTCTCCCGCCACGCGGACCAGCTCGTCCGGGGACGTGAGGCCGGACTGGACGGCGGAAAGGCCAATCTCCCACAGGGTTTTAAAGCCGTTCTTCCGCGCCACCTCCCGCAGTTTCGATGCCGGCGCGCCGTTGACAAAGGCCTCCTGCACCGCCTCATCCACCACAAACTGCTCGTAGAGACCGACGCGGCCCCGATAGCCCGTGTTGTGGCACTCAGGGCAGCCCACAGGCTCAAAGGCACGGACAACTCCCTGCTGGGCCATCATGGACGGAGGGGTGATTTCCCGGCGGCAGTGCGGGCAGAGGCGGCGGGCCAGCCGCTGAGCCACCGTGCCTATCATGCAGCTTGCGGCCAGATAGGGCTCTATCCCCATGTCGACCAGGCGGATAATCGCCCCGATGGAGTCGTTGGTGTGCAGCGTGGAGAGCACCAGGTGTCCCGTCAGGGATGCCTGAACGCCGATGTGAGCCGTCTCAAAGTCTCGCATCTCTCCAATCATCACGATGTCCGGGTCCTGACGGAGGATGGAACGCAGCGCCGAGGCGAAGGTGACCCCCGCCTTTTCGTTCACCTGAATCTGTGCCACGCCGGGCAGCGCGTACTCCACAGGATCCTCAACGGTGATGATGTTCACCTCCGGCCGCGCCAGGGCCTGGAGGATAGCGTAAAGGCTCGTGGATTTTCCGGAACCCGTGGGGCCGGTGAACAGAATCATCCCATGGGGCCGGTGGATGAGCTGGTCCATGATGTTCCGCTCCCGTTCCTCCATGCCCAGGTCCTCCAGGGTCATCAGGCCGTGCCCCTTGTCCAGAAGGCGCATGGCGATCCGCTCGCCGTACTGCGTAGGGACAAGGCCGACGCGCACGTCCACCGCGCGGTCGCCCAGGGTGATGCCGATGCGGCCGTCCTGAGGGGCCATGTGCTCGGCGATGTCCATCTTGGCCATGACTTTAATGCGGCTCGTAAGGGGAGCCTGGTGTGAGCGGGGGAGGCGCAGGCGGTCCTGAAGCACGCCGTCAATCCGGAAACGGATCAGCACCTCGTCCTCATAGGGCTCCACGTGGATATCCGTGGCCCTCTGTCTCAGCGCGTCCACAAAGAGGCCATTCACCAGGCGGATGACCGGCACGTCCACGGAGTCGCTGAGCACGTCCTCACGGCTCAGGTCATCGATGTCCTCAATGCCCTCCATGTTCTTGGCAGCCTCGTCCGCCGCCACGCTGCGGAGGTCGTAGAGGGTGCGGAGCAAATCGCTGATTTCCTTCTCGCCGCGAATCTCGACATCCACGGGATAACCCAGCGCCACACCCAGCATCTGCGCCTTCGGCCATGCCTCCAGCGACGGGGCCCCCACAATGAGGACTCCGTCCTCCACACGAAGGGGGACCACCCGCCCCTGACGCAGAACGTCCAGCCCCATCCCCTCCGGCAGAAGGGCGGAAATCTCCTTCGCGTCCGGCAGGGGAGCGTTCTCCTCCGGTTGAGGAGCGGTATTGTCAGGAGCCTGCTCCCGTGTCTCTTCCTCCAAAGTCGTCTCCAGCTCGGGCATCTCGTCTGTCTCAGCGTTTCTTTCTGAGGCTCTCCTGATAGAGCTCGCGGAAGCGCCGGTCCGTCTCAGATTCAATGGGGCTGATATCCAGACTTCTCAGGACGCTGCGGGTCCCCTCAGGGAACAGCTTCTCAATGTCGGATGAGGCCGCCGGGGTAAAGGCCTCCGTGAAACCGGCCGCCCGCGCCGTCGCCCCGCGCATCTCCTCCGGAGTGTTGATGATCTGCGGCGTCAGGAAAATGACGAAGTCAACCTTTTCCTTGTCCTTCGAGACCTTCTTGAACAGGCCGCCAATCAGGGGGATGGAGGAGAATCCGGGCACGCCCCGTCTCAGCACGCGCTCCGTCTCCTTGATCATGCCGCCCAGGATGATGGTCTCCCCGTCGGCCACGACCACGGAGGTGTTCACCTCCCGCTTGGCTGTCACCGGCGTGACGGAGCCCGTGGCGGTCAGCACGTCCTCCGTCGTCTGCTTGATGTCAAGGGCCACCACGTTTCCGCTGCGGATGTGGGGCGTCACGGTCAGGGTCAGGCCCGTGTCCTTGTAGTCGTAGTTGTTCTGAATCGCACTGGTGTTGGTCAGGTCGGAGGCGGATCCCTTCAGCACCGGGATGACCTGCCCCACCTGGAAGGAGCTCTCCTTGTTGTCCGTGCACATCAGGCGCGGCACGGAGAGGACGTTCACAGCGTCATACTTCTTCAGCATCTCAACAGTGGCGTACATCAGAGCCAGCGGCTCCGTCTCCGTTATCTGGTAGGCGTTGCCGTGGACGTCGTACTCAATCCGCTGTTTCTTGGACAGGTCGGAGTAAAAGGTCATAAACTGCGAGGGGATGGAACTCTCGCCGATCTGGGCCATGCCGCCCAGCATGAACTGGTCCCAGATCTGGCCTCCGAGGAAGTTCCAGTCAATGCCGTTGCGGTCCAGGTTCGTGACGTTGATCTCCGCGATGAAGCCCCGGAGCAGCACCTGCCGGGCCTGGACGTCAATCTGATCCAGCACGTGCTTCAGAGCCTCGTACTGCAGGTCGGAGGCGGCGAAGATCAGGCTGTTGGTCGAGAGGTCCGGCACCACCGTCGCGGGGAGTTTGCCCTCCTGGTTCGGCTGAAGCATGGCCGACGCCGCCAGGACCTTGCTCAGCTGCTCGGCCGCCTGAGTCGCGTCGATGTTTTTAAGCTTGTAGACGTGGAAGCCGCCGGCCCGGACATTCACGTCCAGTTCCTTAATAATGCCCGCCGCCTTGCCGATAGCGGTGCGGTTTCCCACAACAATGACCTTGCGGCTCAGGGGCTCTGCCACGGCAGAGATCCCCTGAAGGGGCCCGCCGGTCTGAGCGACAGCGTTGAGCTGGTTGGCCACCGTAGTCGCATCGCCATGTTTAAGGGTAAAGGTCCGGCTGATCCGTGCGCTCTGGGGAGTGTCCATCTTGCGCAGCAGGTCCACAGCCTTGTTCACGTCCGTGGCCCGCCCCTGGAGCAGAACGTCCCGGTTGTTCCCCACGGGGAGCACAATGAGGGTCTGTCCAAAGGCCTGCTGAATGCCCGGAATGACAGACTCCACCGTCACGTAGTCCAACGGGACGATGTAGGTCACCGTCTCCTCGCCGTAGCCGGGGCCGGAGCGTCCGCGCCCAACAGTCGCCGAGGGACTGACGCCTCCCTGCCTCACGATGGAGTACGATCCCATATTCTGAAGCGAGAAGCCGTACATCTGGAGGGTGGAAAGCATGATCTGCCGCGCCTCGCTGAGGGACGAGGGGCGGGGAGAGATAATCGTTATCTTCGCCGAGATGTTCGGGGGAACGATGATGTTCTCCTGGAGCAGTTCCGACATGAAGCGGACGAACTTCACCAGATCCATGTCCTTGAAGTTGAACTGAACCAGCCCGGAACGGCGCATGGCCTGAGCCGCGCTGATCAGCTCCTTCTCCTCCTGCGGCGACAGGGCAGCCGTCCCCTCAGGAGTCTCCGGCGCAGCGTCCGCCACGGCCGGCAACACCCCCGCAACGGCCACCGTCAGGGCACCCAACAGAAATAACCCCTGTAATCTCCTCAAAACGTCTTCCCCCTTCGCCACGCCCTGAACAGAAAACAAAAAGGGCGCGGCAGCTCTCCAACTCTGTGTTCTATTTCCATTAAATTCTGCCCCATCGGGCGAAAAATTTTATCAGGCAAAAGACAGAAGCGTCCTCAGCCCCCCCTCATTTTACACTACCTGGGGAGATAAAGGACCATCGACCGGTCTCCCACCGTCACCGTCAACCGCTTAAAGGGCAGCTCGTAGCTTTCGATCGGCACGGAATCCCGCTCCGTCCTCCACTCCACGCCGTCCTCCCTGCCGCTGTCGGGCATATCCTCCTCCGTCCGGAACCGCAGCCACAGCTTCTGAGCCGCAGCCGTCAGCCCGCGTTCGCCCTGGATTTCAGCCAGAGACCGCAGTGACATCGAAATCAGCCGGAAGCCCGCCGAGACCACCAGCCCCGCAATCGCCACCGCTACCAGCACCTCCATCAGGGTGAAGCCGCCGCGTCTGTTCAAAACGGCCCCTCTTCAGCGCACCACATAGCGCAGGGACGTGGGTTTCCCTCCACGGGTCACCTCCACATCGAATCGCTCGCTGTTCATCAGGGAGTTGATGGAGTTTGCGATGTCCGCCATGTTGGAGAAAGGAATCCCGTTGACGCCTTTTACCACGTCGCCCTTCTGCACCCCCAGCTGTTTGAGGATGCTGTCATTCTGTATCCACTGAATCTCAAGTCCGCTTTCTCCCTCCTTGGGGCGCAGACGAACCTTCTTGAGCTCGTCAAAGGGGTTCTGCACGAGCTGGTTCACCAGTTCGCTGGGGACCTGCCCGTCCTGTTCCTCCGTGGCCGCCACCACGTTGCCCACCGGCACATTTGCCGGCGCAGCCTTGGGGGCGGCAGGGACAGGCTTCCCCGCAGTCTTCGGCGACGGCGCGCCGTACAGGAGCTCCAGCACGGCCACCTCGTCATCATGGACAAACACCGCCTCGCGGTAGGTTACCTCAGACAGCGTGTAGACATCAAAGCTCGTATCCAGCAGCACCAGATGGGTCTGGCCCTTGTCCTCCAGCCACACCCCCACGCCCGGCAGAGTGCCCCGCACAACGGCATCCGCCAGGGATCCCTTCACTTCGGGCTCCGCAGGCTTCTCCTCCTTGGGTTCCGGAACTGCCGACGGCAGGGGTGAAACGCGGAAGGGATTGGCCGCAAGGAAGCCGTCCAGCCCGGCCGTGTCCTTATCCTCCCGGCGAACCGCCTCCATCTCCAGCGCCCCTCCCTGCTGCACGGTCCCGCTCCCGGCGAACCGGTCAAGGGCGATGCCCAGGCAGACCGCCGCGAACCAGCCCAATGCCAATCCCAGCAGGAGCGGCAGCACCAGCAGCCACAGATCGTAGAGCTTCCCGCCCTCGCTGCGCCGGGAGCCGTTCTCCTCCGGTTCCACGTCGCGGCTACCCTGGCCGGCACGCCCCTTCAGCGCGCTTAGAAATTTCATCCCCATCTAATTCGCCCCCTCCTGGCGGCGCAAAAACCAGTTTCCGTTCCCCTCCTTGACGAGAGGCAGGAAACTCCTGAGCGTGTTCATGTTCTCCTCAAAGGACGGCGGCACCCTCACTGCGGTCTCCGCACGCCTAATCTTCATCCGGGCCGGATCTATCGCCAGGAAGCCGTCCAGCGCAAAATCCCCGTCCGAGTGAAGCCCCTCCAGCAGCACCTCATTCGGCGAGGCCGTCAGGAGAAATCCCCCGTCGCCCAGGATCAGCTTCTGCCCCATCGTCATCGAGCCCCCGCGGAAAGCCACCTCGCAGACCGGGGTAAGGCTCATCAGGCTGGCCAGAAGCTGCGGACGCAGGGTAACGGAGGCAAAGGAGAGGTTCACAAAACCCCTCACCGAGAGCCCGTTTATCGTGAAGCCTCCCTCCACACCCTCCACATCCAGGCAGTTGAGCCGTATTCCCTGCTTCTCCAGCAGGCCGCCGCCCAGGGACACCGCCGCCGTCCCCACTTCGCGCCAGGGCAGAAAGACCCACAGCGCCGCGCAGAACCCCACAAGGAGCAGAAGCGTCCTCAGGATAAAAAGAAAAGTTCTCTTCATCGGCGCCCCTCTCCCATCTGGGGCCCCTCCTGCACAGGGCCGATGATGGCGGAAACCGTGAGGAGCCTCTCGTCACCGGCGGGCAGGGCCCGTATCTCAGCGGAGAGGAAACGCACCCCCCGTGCGGCGAGCTGCTTTTCCAGCTCCGTCAACTCCTCGGCATAGAGGCGGTTGATCTCCACGGACTGGTTGCGGCCGTCAGGTGAGATACGGTTGACACGGCTGCCCAGCCCCATTCGCTCTGAGACCTGGGCGAAGACCGACGGGACGTCCACATCGCCCATCGCCGTCTTAGCCCCGGGAGCCAGAGCCCGGTACTCCGCAGCCAGCATGGAGAGCGTGCGGAAACGCCCTTCCTGAACCGCAAGCGCCGCCCCGGCGGATTCGGCCTGGTCTGACACCAGCGAGACGCCGGCCCAGACCCCCAGCGCCAGCAGCGCGGCGGCCAGAAAACGCACCGAACCAGGGATTTCCCCCTGAAGAACGGACCTTGCGTTGCTCAGATTGAAGCTCAAGATGACCCCCTCCTCACCACCGGACGCGGAGGTCAAACCGGTACCCTACGCCGGAGACGCTCTGCGTGTTGTCAAGCTGTGACAGGCTGGCCCGTCCCTCCCACGCCTTGCGGAAGGTGAGGACCGTGCTCATGTCCGGGGCCGAACCCGTAAAGTCCAGCCCCTCCGCATTATAGCGCAGAACGTCCACTGCGACATCCAGGTTGGGATTCTCCGCAAAAACCTCGCCCAGGTCCGCCAGGGCGGCGTCCAGTCCACGCCCCTCGGAGACGCCGCCCTGAAGCGCGGCAATCCTGTCCCGGGCCAGGGAGACAGGGTTCCCGATACGGCCCGTATGGGTGGAGTCGAAAACCTCCCGATAGAGGGCCTCAGACCGTCCCCGAACCTCTTCTGTCTTGTTCTGAAGCTGGTTCAGGCGCAGCAGGCTTCCTGCCAGCACCAGCCCCCCCATCAGGAGGACCCAGCACGCTGCGCGGGTCAGGAGCCGCACACTGCGCTCAAGCCCCATCGCCCCCTCAAGGGCCCTGCGCGACAGGTTCACGGACCTCAGCCACGGGCTGTGTTCCAGACTCTCCCGGGTGATGGTCCCCACAGAGGCAAAGGCCTCCGGGTCCGTCGCATCAAGGACGAAGGAATTTCCCCGTTCCAGTCCCTGCCCCCTGCAATAGGCATCGAACCACGCCATCTCAGATTCCGGCGTGGCGCCTTTCCCCTTCAGAGAACGGCTTCCGGGACGCCATCGGGTCAGCACAGGCTTATAGTCCTGCCACAGGATGGAGCAGAGATTATCCTCATCTTTCCACAGGGTGACGCCCGTCCCCTCCACGGAAGAGGCCAGAGGCAGAGGCGCAGGCCAGACCAGCCCGCCGCTCCCTGTCTCCTCCGGCAGGGCGGCCAGTTCCTCCGGCGAGACATACCAGGTCACTCCGCTGGCCCCCCGTCCTGTCCTCTCAAGGATCACGGGAAATATCTCCACCGTACCCGCCGCGGCGTAGGGCAGCACCTGAAGCCTCAGAGCCTCGCGCACCTTCGCCGCGTTCGAGAAGGGAAAGGAGAAGACGTCCAGAGAGAGCGAGCGCATGGGGACAAGCGTAACAATCCGCCGGCCGGAACCAGTGAACCGGATATCTTGCCCATTCACGCGGCGGAACGCCACGTTCTCAAAATCGGAGCCTCCCCTTTTAAGAAAACCTAAATTCAACGGCACCCTCAGGACTCCTCCCAGCGGACGATTTTTTTCTCCGTCCGGTCAAATATAATTTGAAATGACGTCCCCCCCGGAGACTCGTCCAAAAACTCGATTCGGACTGAAAAATAGCGGCTCTTGAAGCCCGCAAGATTCGTAAGCTGCGTCGCAGTCCTCGGTGACAGGCCGGGAACCGCCTGAAGATCCTCAAAGCTTCCCAGCGCCTTCTCTGCCCGGTACGCGATGAGACGGCTCACCTGGACGTCATCCAGCCCGGGCAGAAGTTCCAGCACCTCCGGTGGCGCCACGTTGAGATTGACCTTTCCGTCACTAAAGAGCGTGCAATATTTCTCTATGCCCAGACGGCCTGCCTCCCCGTGGAAAATCTCCGGCGTGATCTCCTGCATCACCAGAAGTTCCGAGAGGTCCAGAGGGGGACGGTTGAGAAACTCCTCACGTTCCAGTCCGCCAACGCGGGCTTTCCCGTCCTTGTCCATAAAGTCCAGCACCGGCACGGCAAGTTCCCTGTGCCCCAGCGCATCCCACATATCCTCCCACGGGGCGCGCAGCTCCATTCTCAGCGTGTTTCCGTCCGGCAGAAAGAGGTTCCGGATGGGGAGTTTGTCGTCCAGCGGCATGACCTGCACCGCCCAAAGCCCCAGATCGTCTGCGGGGAACAGAAACGGCTTGAACCAATCCTGAATGGGACTGTCGCCCTTCGAACGGTCGGAGACCTCATCGATAATGCCGATGGCCGCGTCCACAATAAGCACGGCCATGCTTCGGTTCGTGAGGGCTACCCGCTCCCGGAGGACGCCCCGGATCTGAGTGCGGACAAACCAGGTGAAGGCCGTGGCGCAGGCGATGAGGAGCACCCCCAGCATCAGCACCGACACCAGTACGAAGCCCCGCCGTCCCCGGCTACGGGGAGACGATGATCTCCTCAAGTGTCTCCGCCTCCTTATCCTTTCCGCGAGTCAGGGCAACGGCCAGCCCCGCCGGAAGAGCTCCCTGGTATTCCTTCTCCCTGTCCCTGCCCTTTTTCCCGTTGGGGACCTCCACACTGAAAGCCGTCACGCCGGGCAAAACCAGCTGTCCGTCCTCGCCTCTCAGCTTCTCAGGCTCAACCTCCTCCGGCTGCTTCCCCGGCAAAATCCACCGGTAAAGGCCCGGAAGCACGTTGCCCCTCAGGCTGCCCCCCTGTTCGATTCTGTAGGCAACAGTCGCCGCAGGCATTTGCTGGCGCGTTGTGGCGGTGGTCATGACAATCAGGGTGTCGTCCTCCCGGCTGCCGAAGATCTGGTGATCCACCACCCGCACAGCCTGTTTCGTAAGACGCGCGGCTCCCGCCACGTCCCGTCCAATGAAAGACAGCGCACGGGACAAAGCCAGCGTGCCGGATGTGCTGCTTTGAATCTCCACCACCCGCCGCACCATCACCACCACGGGAGCCAGCGCCAGGGACGTCACCATCCCCGTCAGCATCACCGCGATGAGAATCTCAATGAGGGTAAAGCCGGCCCGGCGACGCATCACACCTGACTAAGCCTCAGGGGAAAGAACCCCTTTGCTCCCCCCGGACTCCGGTTCAGGCGCCGGTTCGGGAGCCGGTCCGTTGAGCAGCACAAGGGCACTCACCGCGTTGCCCTGAGCGTCTGTCCCGGGCCGGCGCGCAAGATGATAGGTCCCCGGCTTGAGGTAACTCGCCAGCTCACGGATGACATGCTCCACCTGGAAGCGCTGAGCCCAGTGCAGAAGCTTGCTCATATCCTCGGAGTGGGGCTCATGCCGGAAGTGATCCCACAGCATGTTGAAGCCTTTCCCCATCGTCTCCATATCGTGAAGCTGATCCCCCACCTGGAGGTAATGGTAGCCCAGATTTTTCCGGACGTCCTCCCGCACGATGGGGTGTCTGACCGCCTGCTCAAGGTAGTAGCGCTGAAGCTGGGCGTTATCCGTATTGAGGGCCTTGCGCAGCAGCATGTTCCCCTCAATGCCGCTCCAGAGGTAGACGAGAGCCGCCACCCCGCCGCACACAAGGACAACGCCCATCAGACGGGAAAAGAGGTTTCCGGAGTTGATCCGCCACTCCCGAGCCGACAGGAACTCCCGGTTTGTGAGGGCAAAGGCCAGGGCCAGCCACAGGATGTTTTCAATACGGTGGAAGGGCCGGGTCCAGAAAGCGTCAAAGGAGATGAGCATCACCAGAGCACAGCCCCAGATCGCCGTGGGGGAGACCCCTCCCTCCCTGGAACGGACAGACCGCCACAACCCCCGGATCACAGCCGCAAGCCAGAGGACATGCATCAGCACCAGCAGAATCCCTCCGGCCCAGCCCGTCTCGCAGAACCACTGCAGATACTCGTTGTGGGCCCAGTGTGTGTACTGCCAGTGATACCAGGGCTCTTTGACGGTCTTAAACGCCTCCCGCTGGGCCTCCAGATAGTGCCACTTGTACTGCCCCACCCCCACACCCATGGGGTGTTCCCTGAACATCGCGGCGGAGGTGGTCCATATTCCCACCCGGTTGCCGATTGTGGCGACGTTGTCAATCAGGTCGTCCTTAAGTTTAAAGAGAAGGTCACCGGCCCTGCCGTAGAGCGATATCCCTGCCACCACAACGACAAAGATCAGCAGAACCGCGCTGAGCCGCCGGATATAGGCGCGCCCGTAGCGCATTGCCGTCACCACTGCAAGGACAAAGAGCCCTGTGAAAAGGGAGAGGAGGGCGGACCGGCTGGTGCTGTTCCACAGCCCCCAGCTGTTGACCGTCATCAGGAACAGGTTCAGGACCGTCATCCACAGGGGGCGTTTTTTGCCACCCTCAGCCAGGGCATAAGCGATGAACAGATAGATGGAGCTCATGACGCAGATAGCCATCCAGAGCCCAAACATGTTCTGCTGGGCGGTGTTGCCGATGTAGTTGCCCGGCGTCGGCAGAATGACATTGCTCCAGGGGCACAGGAACTCAAAGGGCGTCCCCCTGAGGAAGGCAAGATCGTTCATGTTGCGGATCTGGAGCTCGGCGAAGACGACATTGATTGCCCCGTTGATGTTTGCCAGCCACAGGATAATCCTCAGTCCCCGGTCAGAGAAGGAGTTGGTGGTGAGGACATAGAAAACCCATACCGCGGCGAAACAGACCATCTCATGAATCAGGCCCGTCATGGAGGAGACATCCACCCACAGGGGCTGAAGCACACAGTAGGCCAGCAGCAGGCCCCAAAGGACTCCAAAGATGTCGATTTTAAGCTCAATCTCACGCCCGAACCGGATCAGCCGCAGCCCCGCCGCGAAAACTGCAAGGGCCACAGGGGCCCCCGCCACCGTCCACTTGAGGATGTGCAGCGTGTCGGCAAAGAGCACGCCAGAGTAAACCAGGTTGGGAAGCACCAGGGCCACACACCACAGGGGAAGCAGAATAGACCATGGGACCAGCGGCTCCTCTTTAAGCTCAATCCTCGTCGCAGGCCCGTTTTTCAGTTTTATGCTCTTCAGATTTTTCAACCAGGACACCCCCTTTAAAAATCACTGGGGCAAAACGAGGGCATAGCGTTCCACCGGGGCAAACGCGTCGGTAAAGGCCGGAATTCCGGGGTCTGGGGTGAAGGGCTCCAGCCACTGATGAACAAGGAGCCTCGCGATGTTCGGATCCG
Source organism: Fretibacterium sp. (assembly GCA_024681935.1). GTDB lineage: Bacteria > Synergistota > Synergistia > Synergistales > Aminobacteriaceae > JAFUYV01. The sequence goes on along the minus strand of JAIKZX010000226.1, from coordinate 18,362 downwards.
GGGCAGCCGGCGCCGGAGGCATCTTCTCCGAGGGAAGGGCAACCAGCATGAGGTTTTGCAGGGCGTAGGCATAACGTTCCTCCGGGGCCGAGGCCGGGAAGATCAGCATTCGCGGAAAGACCCTGGAAAACGCGGAGTAGATGCCGTGGAAAACGCCGCTTCGCGGACCGTACAGCGACGCGATAATGTTGGAGATCAGCACCCCGTCCGGGGCCATCAGCCCGCGGAGACGCTGGGCCGTCTCCACCGTGGTGAGCTGGAAGGGGATGGAGTACCAGGAGCCGAATACGTCCATAAACACCGCATCATAGGGGCCCAGTCCGTCGCGGGCGGCCCGGTTCAGGAACGTCCGCGCATCCTCGTGGAAGACGCGGAGGTTGGGGCTCTCCTTCAGCTCAAAATAGCGGCGCGCGGCCTCCGTCACACCGGGGTCCAGCTCCACCACGTCAAAGGACACGTTCCGTTCGGACAGAACGTGGCGCGGTACGCAGTAGCCACCCCCCCCAAGCATCAGGATCTTCTTCGCGCCGGGCTTGTAGTGAAAGGCAAGGTCGTAAAACTTTGTGTAGTCGCTCACCAGTTCCGTGGGATTGTCCGTGTACATCAGGGACTGGGCGCCCTTTGGGTCCGTCATCATGATGCGGATGCGCCGCCCGTCCTCCATGTTGCTCTCCACGATGGAGATGTGGTTGTACGCCGTATCGATCTGCTCGCCAACGGGAGCCATGGGCAGACCGTAGTTCCACGCCGTGTACGCTGACCAGCCCAGGCAGAGCGTCATCATCAGAGCCCCCCGCCACGCCGCCGTGTAGATCAGGAAGGAGAGCATCGCAAGGGTGACCGACAATATCATCAGAATCACCCCGGAGGGGAAGAGCGAGATGAGGACGAAACCGCCCAGGAACGTGCCGAGGATGCTGCCTGCCGAGCCCAGAGCCGTGAGGCGTCCCACAGTGACGCCGGAGGACCCCACATCTTTCAGCGCGAGGCGGACGATGAAGGGCGAGACCATCCCCAACAGGAGGCTTGCCGGAGTAAAGATAATCAGCGCGGCCAGGACCGAGGCCACGTAGAGGTTCATCGGGAGATCGGCCAGCAGCGTAAGAATGGCGTTGCCGGCAAAGGCCGTGAGCCCCGTGATAAGGGCCGCGAGAAGAAGTATGCGTCCCAGGACGCGCCCCTCCGGCCGCCGGTCCGCCATATTTCCCCCAAGCCAGTTTCCAAGGCACAGGCTGGTCATCATCACGCCAATGAGGGCTGTCCAGACAATCAGAGACGTGCCGAAGAACGGCGCGACCAGACGCGAACCGGTGAGTTCCATCACCATGACGGCCGCCCCGCTGAAGAAGGCCGTGACCTGAAGGCGGATGGAAACCCTGCAGTGCTGCCCCGATGGAGCGGGGTTTTCAGCGGGCTCATTTACATCAAAAGGCTTGGACTCATAATCCATAGGACTGCTGCCTCCTCCATGTCAGCGCTGTTTTGTCTTTTCTCCCGTTCACTTTATGTCAACCTCCAGGAGCCGGACGCTGAGCCCAGCTTGAGTAGTTCCTCTACAGTCCCCTTATTTTACCAGACCCGCCATTTGGCGCGGTCGGGGTTTTAGCGGGCCCATGTTCCCGGCAAAAACAACAATATCACGGAAAAAAGCTCCAGCCGTCCCGCCAGCATGAGGAAGGAGAACAGCCATTTAACCTCCGCCGGTAGCCACGCAAAGTTCTCGACAGCCCCCAGGGTGTTCAGGCCGGGCCCCACGTTGCTGAGGCAGGTGATGGTCCCGGAGAAGGCGCTCAGGAGGTCCAGCCCGGGACAGGAGATGGAAAACGCTGTCACAATCAGCGTGCTCGTGGTCACCAGCAGAACATAGAGCATCAGAAAAGCAACGGTGGAGTCCATAATTCCCCGGGGGACGGGGCGGCCGTTAAGCCGCGCGTTGATAACAGCCCTGGGATGCAGCAGACGGAGCGTCTCGACCTTAAGCTGGCGGCCAAGGAGAAGGAAGCGCACCACTTTGCAGCCTCCGCCCGTGGATCCCCCACAGGCCCCCACAACCATCAGGAGCAGGAACAGGAAACGGGCAAACTCCGGCCACAGGTCAAAGTCATCCGTGATGAAGCCCGTGGTGGTCATGATACTCACCACGTGGAAGGCGGAGCGGCGCAGCGCAGGTTCAAATCCGACGGCCAGCTTTCCTATCAGGAGAAATACCGTAATGGCCAGAGACGAACCTATCACGATCCCGGCGTAAAGGCGCAGCTCCTCGTCCCGGAGAAAGCTGCGGAACTGCCGGGCGAACAGGAGGAAATACAAAGAGAAGTTCACTCCGGAGGCAAACATGAAGACGATGATAACCCACTCGATGTACGCACTGTGGAACCAGGCGATGGAGGTATTCTTTGTGGAGAAGCCTCCCGTGGCGATGGTGGAACAGGAGTGAGCAAAGGCGTCAAAGAGGCTCATGCCGCCGAACATCAGGAGGATCGTCTCCATGAACGTCAGCAGGACGTAGACACCCCAGAGGAGGAGCGCCGTCTGCTGAAGGCGGGGTGTGAGCTTCTCCTGGGTCACACCGGGGACCTCCGTCTTGAAGAGCTCCATTCCGCCGATTCCAAGGAAGGGCAATACCGCAAGGCTGAGGACGATGATACCCATACCTCCCAGCCAGTGCGTCAGCGAGCGCCAGAGCAGGACCCCCCGCGGGGCGGCCTCAATATTCTCAAGAATCGTCGCTCCCGTGGTGGTGAAGCCGGACATGGTCTCAAAGAAGGCGTCGGTGTAGCTGGGGGTCACGCCGCAGCTCCAGTAGGGCAGAGCCCCGACGCCCGAGGCGATGGCCCAGGCCAGCGCCACGACTCCCAGTGCCTCACGAATGCCCAGCTCGCCCCGCTCCTGCTTTCTCTTTCCACCCAGCGACAGCAGGAGGCTTATCAGCAGCCCGCAGGCCAGGGAGACGGCGAAGGCCCGGGCGTCCGGCGTGCCGTCCCAGAGTGCCAGTCCCAGCGGCAGAAGCATGAAAAGGGAGACAATCAGACTGATGAGCGAAAGAACCCGAAGGACAATCCCTATCTTCATTTCTCTTCCCGCTCCAGGTTCACATTATTTTCGCTGAAGAGTTCCGCCGTCTCGCGCATGAGGGCTGTGGTGGCGAAAAGGATGAGGCGGTCCCCGGCCTGAAGCTGGTCAGCCCCTGTCGGGACCAGAACCCGGTTCCCGCGCCCCATGAGAGCCACCAGCACCCCCCTTGGAAGCCCCAGCTCGGCCAGGGGCCGGCCAAGGAGCTTGTTTCCCTCCGGCAGCACAACCTCCAGCATCTCCGCGCCGGTCTTCTCGATGACCGAAAGGGCACGGGCATGGCCGGGGTAGCGGATCATGCCCAGAATCACGGAGGCCAGCGCCTTGTTGGGGTTCACCACGGCGTCCACCGGCATAATCTCCGGCAGGGTCTCATAGAGCTTCCGGCGTACCACCGCGATGCTCTTTTTCACCCCCATGGACTTGGCCAGAGCGGCGTAGATGAGGTTCACCTCATCAGACTCCGTGGCGCAGACGTAGCCGTCTGCCTCGTCGATGCCCTCCTCCCGAAGCAGGTCCCGGTCCGCCCCGTCCCCGTTCAGCACCAGAGCCCCGCCCAACTCATCGGCCAGCTTGGCGCAGTGCCCCGCGTCGTGGTCGATAAGGCGGATCTGAACGTGGCCATACTCGCGCTGTATCCGCTGCGTCACCTGAAAACCCAGTTTCCCGCCTCCTACAACGATCACCCGGCGCAGCGGACGGGACTTCCTGAGCTGGAAGAGCTCCTCCAGCAGCCATGCCGACTCCTTGTATGTCACGACGTAGCACAGGTCCCCCGTCTGAAGCACCGTATCTCCGTCCGGAACAGCGTTTTCATCGCTGCCCTCGTGCTCAACATAGACAAAAACGGCCACCAGGTCCTTATACCTGGCGCGGATTTCCTTCAGGGACATCCCGGCCAGGGTGGAGTTCTCCGCAACGCGCAGGGCGTAGAGGGCGGCCCGTCCATCCAGGAGCTCTGCTGTCCGCGAGGCGGAGCTGACGGCCAGGAGATCAAGGATCTCCCGTGCCACGGACCGTTCCGGCGAGACCATCATGTCGATTCCCAGCTTCTTTCCCCAGGTCGGGGAGTCCGTGAACTCAAGGCTCCGTATCCTCGAGATGACGTGCTTCACCCCGGCACGGTGAGCTATCCAGCAGGAGAGCATATTCACCTCGTCCCGGTCCGTACAGGCCAGCAGGAGATCCACATCCCCGTTATCCGTCACTCCGGCCTCGTGGAGCACCTGAGGCCGCGCACCGTTGCCCCGGATGACGCTCACGTCAAGTTCTTCCGCGTTTTTTGCCCTTTCCTCATCCTGCTCAACGACATAAACATTGTGCCCTTCCTCGGAAAGCGTCGCGGCAATATTGCAGCCCACCTCTCCGGCACCAACGATAACGACATTCATGACCTTTCCTCCCAATTGCACGCAAACTGCGTCTTTGGTTTTCCCATTCCCCCGTCCTCATTCTTCTCATCGATGATACGATAGACGAAATCCCGTTTTTCAGAGGAAGACGGCAGCTCAGCTACCTGAATACGCAGATTCTCTCCCCACCGTGCGCCGGAACGGAATGACGCCGAGATGCTGCGGACTCCGTACTTCATGGGGTCCAGCGGCGTCGCCTCAAACACCCACTCAAAGTAGACGGCATTGTTGACATGGCCGTTGGTGTCCAGGTCATGGAAGCGGATGGGGCAGGGAGACTCCCTGATCTCCCCGTCCTGCGGGAAAGCCGGGATGTCCGGGAAGTCCGGAGTGATGGAAGCCGTGTCACGCTCCGTGATTTTCGGCAGGTGCGCGACAGGCCGGACGGGGCGGCCCGCAGCCAGGTCCAGCAGCAGCCACGAAGTCTTGGCCCAGACCAGCGGCGTACCGTCGGGACGGACCACCTCAAAGATCCTCAGCGTACCATAGCCATGGTTCGGATCGTGGTATGTCCGGATTATGAATCGCTCATCCAGCAGAGGCAGGGACCCGGTCAGTTCCACCTCATAGCGCGTCAGGACCCAGGCGTAGCCCCGGGCCATAAGCTCCGTCGCCGTGCCTTCAAGGTCCTCAACGGCCAGGCTCGCCGTGTCCTGAAGATAGTCGAGGAGGCTGTGCAGCTTAATCTGGCCCAGACATGAGGCGTCAGAGGGCTGAACCTTCAGTTCCCGTGTGTACACCGCCTATTCCCCCCTTTTCAGCTCGGCCGCCGCAGAGGACAGCGCGTCAAGGAAGGCGTCGATATCCCGAAGCGTGTTGAAGTAACCCGGTGAAACCCGCAGAGCCCCCTGTGGAAACGTACCGAGGGTGCGATGGGCGGACGGCGCACAGTGCAGTCCCGGGCGCGTCTCAAACCCCATCTGGGAGAGCTTGCCTGCCAGGATACCGTTGTCCAGGCCCCTGATGTTCAGGGGGAAGACAGGGAGGCGTCCGTCAATCCCCTGTTTGCCTGCAAGTTCCATGCCGTTTATCGAGAGCAGGCCCCCCAGCAGATGGCTGCCCAGCGATTTTTCCCGGAGCAGGATATTCTCCGTTCCCTCCTCCTCCATCCAGGCCAGCGCGGCATTGAGCCCCGCAATACCCGGCAGGTTCGGCGTTCCGGACTCAAAGCGGTCCGGCAGGTCCTCCGGCTGGAACTCCAGGTGCGAGTAGCTGCCCGTCCCGCCGGTGACAAGGGGGCTCACCCGTGCTGCGAATTCAGGGTCCCAAACGATTCCTCCCGTACCCTGAGGGCCCATCAGGCTTTTATGTCCCGTGAAACAGAGGGCCGCCAGCCCCAGTGACTTCGCTTTCAGCGGCAGAAGACCGGCAGTCTGGGCCGTGTCCAGCACCAGAGGCACCCCCGCTTTCCGGCACATCCCGGCAATTTCCTCCACCGGCTGAATCGTGCCGCAAACGTTGCTGGCGTGGGCCATCACCATCAGATCAAAGTGTCCTGAGGCCAGCGTATCCCGAAGGCTCTTCAGGTCCATAAGACCGTCGGATTCAGAGGGGATAAGGGTCAGCCGGATAATTCCATTCCGCTCCATCGTCCTCAGCGGGCGCATGACGGCGTTGTGTTCCATGGAAGAGGTCAGCACGCTCATTCCCTGACGCAGAAAACCCAGCAGCACGGTGTTCAGTGCCTCAGTGATGTTGGAGCAGAACGTGACGTTCAGGGGTTGTCCGCTCTCCCCGTATCCGTACCCGCCCAGCAGTTTTGAAAGCCGTGTGCGGCAGTCCAGGACACAGTTCATCGTCTTCATGTCCCGGCCCGAGGATGTCCCGCGGGCAAGGTTCGCCCCGCCGGAGGTGAGAAAATTCATCATGGCCGCTGGAACTGTTTCAGGCTTGGGCCAGCTTGTCGAAGCGTTATTTAAATATACCGACATTTAAAAAACTCCTTCCACACCGGGGATCTCACCCCCGTGTGCCCATTCATCCTTTTCTCATGATATCATTAACTGCAAGCTGTGTCGCCAATGGACTGTAAAAAGTACCTGTCTCAGTCCAGCGGGAAGGCCAATTATCCACAAATGGAGGACAAAAAATTTGTGGATAAGTGTATAATTAGGGCGAATTATCCTGTAAGTTATCCGTAGATGCGACCTGAATGTGGATAATTGAAAGGATAAAGGGCTGGGAGTGAAGTGTATTGCAGCAAAAGGCAGAGGACCTGAAAAAAATTTGGGAGGAGACCATCGCCGGAGTGGACCTGCCCCAGGAGAAGGTTTCCCTGTGGCTTAAACCCTGTATGCCGGTTGGAATTGAGGACGGCGAGCTCGTGGTGGAAGCGTCCAACCCCTTTGTGCAGCGGTTCATTACCGACAATTTTCTTGACGGTCTGAATCAGTCCGCAAAGGAAGGCGGAGCCGTCCGGGGCATTAAGCTGAAAGCCAGCGACTCCCCGAAAGAAAATGAAAAAAAACAGGAGTGGGAGGCCCGCGCAAAGGAGGCGTCCCGCGGCACCGCTGAACGGGAGAAAAAAAATCCCTATGCCAATTACACATTTGAAAGCTTTGTCGTGGGAAAATCAAACCGCATGGCCCACGCGGCCAGCCTGGCCGTCGCAGAAATGCCGGGCAAGGCCTATAACCCGCTTTTCATCTGGGGCGGCGTCGGCCTGGGGAAGACCCATCTCATGCACGCAATTTGCAACTACGCCCAGGAGAAGACAAAGAACCTTCGGACACTCTACCTCAGTGCGGAACAGTTTCTGAACGAGTTCGTCAAGGCCATTGCCTCCTCAAAGACGGCGCAGTTCAAGGAGCGTTACCGCAACCTGGATATCCTCCTCATCGACGACATTCAGTTTCTGGGCAGCAAGGAGCAGAGCCAGGAGGAGTTCTTTCACACCTTCAACTCCCTGCACGACGACGGACGGCAGGTGGTGATATGCTCCGACCGGCAGCCCTCAGAGCTGAAGAACATCGAGGAACGCCTGACGAGCCGGTTCAGCTGGGGACTGGTGGCGGACATCCAGCCGCCGGACCTTGAGACCCGCATCGCCATCCTCCAGAAGAAAGCGTCGCTCCGTCAGTACGCCATTCCGGACGAGGTAATCCATTTTCTCGCCCAGCATATCCCAAGCAACATCCGGGAGCTGGAGGGAGCACTGAACCGCGTCATCGCGTCTGCAGAGCTGATGTGCGAGGAAATTACCATTGACCGTGTCTCTGTCTGGCTTAAGGATATTCTCCGCATGGACCTGAAGGGCCCCGTCACCATCGAGGCCATCCAAAACGCCGTTGCGGAGAACTTTGGCGTCAGCCTGGAGGACCTGTCAAGCTCCAAACGCACGGCAGAACTGGCCATGGCCAGGCAGATTGCCATGTTTCTGTGCCGCAAGATGACGGAGACGAGCCTTCACCAGATTGCCCATGCCTTCCGGAAGAAGGATCATACCACCGTCATGCATGCGCAAAACAAAATTGAAAATCTCATTGCGACAGACAAGAATATAAGACAGAGAGTGGATAACATAAAGAATAAGCTTTGAATAACGTGTGGACAGGGCTGTGAAGAACTGAGTTTAAATCACAGGGAGCAGCCGCTCCCGCCGGTTTTATCCCATAGTATCCACGCCCTGTCCACAGCGGGTCCACCGGTTTTTCACAGGCGGTTTTTCCCGTTATGACGCGTAGTTTTCCTGTTTATCCACAGAGTTGTTCAGTATTACTATTATTATTGCTTTTTTAGATAAAAAAAGATAATAGAAGAAGCTGTCCACTGTGCACAGAACCGTGGGCAGGATCAAGGGGAGGACTGACCACATGAAACTTGAGCTTGACCGTCTGGAATTTCTTAAGGCCTGGCAGATGGCTGAACGCTCCAGCGGAACAAAGAGCACTCTCAGCGCTGTGAACGGCATTCTGGTCACTGTGGGAGATGAGACGCTCCTTGAGGCGACGGATTTCAAAACAGCCCTGCGCTGCACTGCCTCCGGCGTGCGGACCGTCACGCCGGGCCAGGCAATCCTTCCGGTCCGCCTCATTGGAGAATTTTTAAAGAAAATCCCAACCGAGACTGTGACTTTGGACATTGAGGGAGAAAAAGGCATCCTCTCCGCCGGCAGAAACCGGACCCGCTTCACAACGGCCCCTGTGTCGGAGTTTCCGAAGATCCCCCGGAGCGATGGCGCCGCGGCGCTTTGCACCCTTATTGCAGCCGACCTGGCACGGGTCATTACCGAGGGGGCCATCGCCAGTTCGGCGCCTTCGGACTTCCCAAAATACCTTGGAACCTGCCTTTTCAGTGTAAAGGACAGCATGCTGAAGGTCGTCTCCACGGACGGCAAGCGTCTCTCTCTCTCCAGGTGTGCCTGTGAAACGGAGACGGACGAGGAACTTCTGCTTCCTGTCCCCGCGCTGAAAGAGCTGAGCCGTCTGTTGGCGGTCGGGAATCAGGAAGCCCGCATTCAGGTCCTGAACGACGGGGCGACGGCATGGTTCCGTCTGGATGGCGGCGTGGAGTTCTCTATCCGGCGGGTGGAGTCCTCATTCCCAAACTATGAAAAAATCCTCACTTCCGATGTTCTTACGACGCTTCGGATCTCCCGTGATGAGTTTTTGTCCGCGCTGGAACGGGTGGACATCATTGCCCGCAACACCGTCTCTCACCTTGTGGTGATGCAGCTCTCGCCCGGCGGAGACCTGAGAATGACCACAAGGGCGCCGGACCTGGGCACAGCCCTTGAAGTGCTTGATGCCGTGATCGACGGAAATCCGCTTCGGGTGGGCTTCAACGTCGGCTACCTTCAGGATGGGCTCCGGGCTCTGGGGAGCGGTGAGGTTCTGATTGAGTTCAACGGCGAGGAGGGGCAGACCCGTATTGTTCAGGAGGGCGCGGGGAATTTCCTCTACATGCTCATGCCCGCCCGGCTGAGCCCCCAGGATGTCATCGAGGACGAGTCGGAAGCTGAAATCCCGGACTCCAAACCTGAAAAAGAAAATTCAGGGGAGGAAAAGTCCGGCGAATAGAGCCGCCGGAGGAATCCCCCGCAGGGAATAGCGGCATACTCACAGGGCAGCCCTTTTGGGCATACCCTTTGGGCACAGGCAGGCAGGCAAACGTGATATTTGAACTCAGCGTCGTTAAGGACTTCCGCAGCCTGAGGGGAGCCCGGATTGAATGGGCCCCCGGGCTGAATCTCATCCTTGGACCCAATGGTTCCGGCAAGACGAATCTGCTGGAGTCCCTGAATGTCCTTGCCGGTTGGGGGACATTCCACGGCCGTACGTCCGGTGCGGTATCCTGGGACTCAGAGAGGGGCCGGGCCCTGTTGGGCGCGCGCGTGACGGGCGAGGAGGGCCACGAACTTCAGGTCCAGGTTTCCACGCGCATGACGCCCCGCATTGACGGGAAGCACGCCACCTTCACGGACCTCCGGCTCGCCGTGCCGTCCATTACTTTTTTGCCCAACGATATCAACCTGGTGGAAGGTTCTCCCGCGGTGCGCCGTCTCTTTTTAGACCGGCTCTGCGCTCTCTGTTTTCCACCCTATGCCCGCCGTCTTTCCGAGTTTCATCAGGTCTCCCGCCACCGTACTGCCCTCCTGAGACAGGGCAGGCCCGTCCGCGGGACCACGCTGCCCTTTGCCCGCCTTGGAGGCTGGGTCATGGAGATGCGGCGCCGCGTGGCCTCCCTCCTCCTGACACTTGAAGATTCCACTGATATCTGCTCCAAACTGCCCTTTTCCTTCTCCATGACGCCGGCCCTTGGGGACAGCAGCGGTGAGGAAAAGCTTCTCCGCCTGCTTGAGGAGACATCCGAGAGAGAACGGTATGTCCAGCGGCCCCTTGTGGGGCCTAACCGCGATGACCTTGAGATCACCTCCCTGGGACGTCCGGCGTCAGAGTCGCTGAGCCGGGGGCAAAAGCGCCGGCTGGTGCTGTCCCTTATTCTGAGATCGGGGCGGCTGATTGAACTTCAGCTCCGGCGCAAGCCCGTTCTGCTCTTTGATGACCTGGCCGCGGAACTGGATGCCGCTGCCAGGCGGGAAACAGGCATGATGCTCCAGGCTGCGGCCTGGCAGATTTTCGTCACAGGAACCGAGGACCCTTTTGAGGGATTTGCGGGCACAAAACATTTTCTGCCCCTGACAGGGGAGTGAAGAACAGAAGGGACAGTCAGGAGATTGAGCTGTCCAGGGAACATTCTCCTCAGCAATTCACGGTGACCTTACCAGTATTGTGACGGCACATCCCTTCACGCTCCGCGGCGGCGGTGCGCTTCCACGACAGCCTGTTTTCCGGGGCCTTCCAGAGAACCGTTCTGCTCACGACCATCATTGGCAGGGGAAGCCAAAGCCAGATGTGGCGGAGATTGGCTTTCCATTTTTTGCTGCCGTGCAGCCTGCCTGCGGAAATCAGAGGCAGGTTGGGTTTAAACAGACCCGCGGGTTTGACGGGGGGGTCTGCCCACTGTAAACTATATTGGTCAGAGTGTTGATCCGCTTTTTTAGTTCTTTTTTGGAGGTATCTTGATGTTTCAGGAATGCTACGATGTCGTGGTCATTGGAGGGGGGCACGCCGGATGTGAGGCCGCTCTTGCCTCCGCGCGCATGGGCTGCCGGACGCTGATGCTCAACCTCAGTGTGGACAACACGGCCCTTATGCCCTGCAACCCATCCATTGGGGGCCCGGCAAAGGGACACCTTGTGCGGGAGGTCAGCGCCCTTGGCGGCGAACAGGCCAGGGCTGCGGATGCCTCCACCCTCATGGTCCGCTGGCTGAACACATCCAAGGGGCCTGCGGTCCGCGCCCTCCGCGCCCAGTGCGACCCCATGCTTTATGGAATGTACTATCGAAATCTCCTCACCTCACAGCCTGACCTGGACCTCCACCAGGATGAAGTTGTGGATATCCTTGTGGAAAACGGACGTGTCCATGGTATCCTGACACGCCATGGCTCCTGTTACGAGGCAAGGGCCGTCGTCCTGTGCGGCGGCGTGTACCTGGGAGGGCGGGCCTTCGTCGGGGAATGTTCTTTCCCCTCCGGGCCTATGGGGCAGCCCCCGGCGAATCCCCTGGCCGCGTCGCTTGAGAAGCTGGGCCTGAGGCTTGGCCGCATGAGGACAGACACCACTCCGCGCCTGAATCTGGACACCCTGGATTTCAGCACCATGGAACCCCAGCGCTCTGAAGAGGTCCCCCTGTGTTTCGACCTCTGGGGGACGCCGCGGGTCTATCCCCGGGACTACGCCTGCTGGTTCTCCCGCACGACAGAGCGGACCTATGAGATACTGGCCCGCAACATCCATCGCTCCCCCCTCGTGACGGGAGAGCTGGCATCCCACGGGCCGCGCTACTGTCCCTCTATTGAAGATAAATATCTGCGCTTTCCGGACCGCGTGACGCACCCTGTTGTCTTTGAGCCCGTCTCACCCCGGACACGCGAAGTCTATATACAGAACTTCTCCACCAGCCTGCCCTACGATGTGCAGGTGGAGATGGTCCGCTCCCTGCCTGGCTGCTCAGACGCGAAGATCATCCGCCCTGGTTATGGGATAGAATATGCGTATCTGCCTCCTGATCAACTTAGACCTTCAATGGAGAACCGCGAGCTTGGGGGGTTCTTCTGCGCCGGACAGGTAAACGGCACGTCGGGCTACGAGGAGGCTGCGGCGCAGGGACTTCTTGCGGGGATCAACGCAGCGCTTTCAGTAAAGGAGCAGGAGCCTTTAATCCTCGGACGGAAGGACGGGTATCTTGGGGTGCTGGTGGACGATCTCGTGACCCGGGGCACGGATGAGCCCTACCGGATGCTGACCAGCCGCTGTGAGCATCGGCTCCTCATGCGCTGGGACAACGCGGCGCGGCGCCTGTCCCCCTTTGGAAGAAAGGCGGGCCTGATCCCCGATGAACGATGGCGGGAGCTGGAGCGGCATTGGGAGGCGGAGGACCGGGAACGGGAACGTCTGAAGGGGGTGCGCCTTGTGCCGTCGGAGCGGATGGAGTTACTTTGCCGCGAGATGGGCGCAGAGGTCCCTTCTGAGCCCGTGACGGCGGCGGATTTCCTCCGCCATCGCGGAGTGACTTACACTCTGATTGCAGCCATGATTCCGCCTGAGCATCCTCTTGAGCCGGAGGAGGCGTCCCATGTGGAGACGGAGCTGCGCTACGCAGGGTATCTGGAGAAGGAGGCCCGGGTGGCCGCGCGCATGACAAGCCTGGACGGAGCTCTGATTCCGGAGGGTTTTGACTACGGCTCAGTCACCGGCCTGAGCGCCGAGGGGCGCCAGAAGCTTGCGCATTTCCGGCCGCGCTCCCTGGGGCAGGCGCTCCGGATCTCCGGGGTGACGCCCGCGGACGTTCAGCTCCTCTCAGTAGGAGTGCGCCATGCAGGCTAAGGCGTCAAAGGAAAAACTGGGCCGGCTTGTTTCCGTTCGGGAACTGCTGAGTCGAGTGATGCCGGATCAGAGCGGGCGCATGGGCAAGCTGGAGGAGGTGCTGCGTGCGTGGGGGACTCTCGTTCCCCCCGCTGTGGCGCGGCATTCCGTGCCCTGCGACCTGGTGGGCGGAACACTCTGTGTCTCCGTAAACCTGCCTCAGGTGAAACAGCAGCTTCTCATGATGAAGGGCAATATCCAGCGCGCGCTTAAGAGCCGGTGGGATCTTGAGGTGACGGAGGTAAAGGTGCTGATTGGGGAGCCGCCTTTAAAGGTCTCCAACTCCTCCCAGGGCCCCCGGAGGCGTCATCCGTGGGTGGAACCGGATGAGGCGGCGGTGCAGGCCTTTCGCGAGGCCTGTCCGGACTCGCTGACCCAGGAGGCGTCGAACGCCCTGGCCCATCTCCGCGCCTTTTTTGCCAGGCGGTTTTGGAGTGAGCGGTGATCCTGAAGGACAGCGGCCGGTCTGTCCTTTGACGCGGCAGGCCCCTTCACGGCCGGAAAGACCGCCGTTGAACCATAGAGTTATAATAAGGGGGCCCATGCGGGCATTTCTTTAGTAGGGGGATCGGATTATGATGAAGACAGAGCTCAAGACGGCAGGCAAGGTTCAGAGACCTCACGTTGCTTTTCACGACCTCTTGAGGTACCGCTTCCTCTCCTCCCCGCGTTTCTCGCCTGACGGGGGGAAGATTGCTTTTGCTGTTCACCAGGCGGACCTGGAGAGCAACAGTTATCTCTCCGACCTCTGGCTCCAGAACCTTGCAACAGGAAAAAGAACGCAGCTGACCCACTCCGGCATGGAAGGGCCCTTTTGCTGGAACAGGACAGGCGAAAGGCTTCTCCTCGCCAGTGACCGTGCTTCTCAGCCCAGAGTGCCAAAAACGGACGCGAAGCCCCCGAAGATGTCCCGTCTCTATGCGCTGCCCGTTGCAGGGGGCGAGGCGGAGTTTCTGGCCTCGGTGGGCCGCACGGTGACGGCGTTGTGGGATACGCCCGCCGGTGTTCTGCTTCAGACCGTGGACCCCCGCGAACCTGAACGCTTTGAGGACGCGGACTATCGTGTTTTTGAGCAAATCCCCTTCTGCGCCAACGGACTGGGTTTCACCGCTCAGCGGCGCTCCCGCCTGACGCTTCTCACCCCTGATGGGGAGTTGGCTGACATGACGCCGGAGACGATGAACATTCATCAGGTCCGGCTTTCGGAGGACCACAGCCGTGTCTTTGTCGTCGCGATGGACTATGAGGACGTTATGCCCACGACAACTGGGCTGTGGGAGCTGGACCTCAGCACAAAGACCCTGGAACCGAGGCTTCCCCAGGGGCGTTTTGCCTGGGCCTGCGCCGCGCCCTTTGCAGGGGGGATCCTCCTGACCGGCACGGATATGAAACGCTACGGTCTCAATGAGAATATGACTTTCTTCCTGACGAAAGACGGCTGCGCCCCCCAGTGCCTGACGCCCGGCCTGGACACCAGTCTGCATAACAGCGTTGTCTGCGACTGCCGATACGGGATCGGCAGCATCGGAGAGACATTTATTCCCGCCGGCAGCAAGGCGTGGTATGTGACGACAGAGGGATACCACTCCTGCCTCTGCACGGTTGACGAACAGGGAAACGTTGAGCGGGCCAGCCAGAATTTACGCAGCATTGATGACTTTGACGCCAGGGACAGGCGTGCCGTTGTGGTGGGGCTGGAAGGCCTGGGTCTTCAGGAGCTCTACCTGATTGAAAATGGCTCTGAACAGCGGTTAACGGACTTCAACACGGAGATCCTTGAGGGCGTGGACCTCAGCGTCCCGGAGTATGTTCACCTGGAGAATGGGACGCCGGAGGGCCTGGACTGCTGGTATATGCGGCCGGTAGGGTTTGAAGTTGGCCGGAAGTATCCCGCCATTCTCCATGTTCACGGCGGTCCGCGGGGAGCCTTTGGGGACGTGTTCGTTCATGAGATGCAGTGCTGGGCAGCAGAGGGCTTTGCCGTCCTGTTCTGCAACCCCCGGGGCGGCGACGGCCGGGGTGCCGCCTTTGCTGACATTCGCGGCAAGTACGGCGAGGTGGACTACGAGGACCTGATGACTTTTGTGGACTGGGCTGTGCAGACGCTCCCCTTTGTGGATGGGGACCGGCTTGGCGTGACGGGTGGATCCTACGGCGGGTTCATGACAAACTGGATCATCGGACACACCAACCGCTTCCGCGCGGCTGCGACACAGCGAAGCATCTGCAACTGGGTCTCAATGGTGGGGATGTCCGACATTGGGTATTACTTCGTGCCGGACCAGCAGGCGGCTGACCTGGGGGAGGACGTGAGCGCCCTGTGGGCCCGCTCCCCGCTGAAGTATGCCGCCCAGATGACGACGCCCACCCTTATCATCCACTCCGACGAGGACCACCGCTGCGAGCTGGGGCAGGGGCTTCAGCTTTTTACGGCGCTGAAGCGCAATGGCGTTGAGGCGAAGATGTGCGTGTTTAAGGGCGAGAACCATGAGCTGAGCCGTTCCGGCCGGCCCAGGCAGCGTTTGGCCCGCCTTCAGGAGATCACCCGGTGGCTGAAGGAAAGGCTTTAGAATAAAACCGGAAAAAGAAGCGGGGGCGGCTCAGAGCTGCCCCCCTATTTTTTGCGCTTACGCCGGGATGCCGATGTGTACAACCGTCACGTCGCCGGAGACACGCGGGGCCAGGTCCAGACCCTGCTTCATGCGGTGGAACGTTACCGTTTTATGGGCATGGACTGCTGTGCCCAGCAGCTTCCCTGTGTTGGCGTCCAGGCCCGACGGCATATCAACGGAGGTAATATGGAACGCGTTTTGGTTGATGGCCTCAATGGTGCGCCGGTATATTCCCTCCACGGGGCGGTTCAGTCCTGTGCCGAAGATTGCGTCAACGCAGGTTTCACATCCCCTCAGTGCGTGCGTAAAGTCTTCGAAGGTCTCGTCTGTCAGCGAATGCAGCACCTCCGGGGCCAGCTTGTTCATGATCTTCAGGTTTGTCCTGAAGTCCGCGTTGCCCTTTGACGGGTCGCCGATGAGGTAAACGCGGACGTCACGCCCCTGGATGCACAGATGCCGCGCGATGGCCAGACCATCTCCGCCGTTGCTGCCCGTCCCGCAGACAATGGCAAAGACAGCGTAATTCTCAAGCTCCCTGACCACGGCCAGAGCGGCATTTTCCATCAGCAGGATGCTGGGGATGCCAAAGTCCTCCACCGCACGCCGGTCCGCCTCGCGCATCATCTCCCGCGAGATTGCCTCGGGGAAGTCCACGCCGCGGTAAATCACGCTGCGGGACATCTCCTCGTCGGTCAGGGCTTCCATTGTAAAAGTGTCCATACTATTATCTCCTCCCAAAAAGGGGCTCCAGGATTTTGAGTATTTTTTCGCCGCGCTCCCGGGGGGTGGGCTCATTTTTCTTTTCGGGTGACGCCTCTTCGGGGGTGAGTTCTTCCCCGGCGGAAGCGGTTTCCTTCTCCTGAGGGGCAGAAGGCGTGTCCGGAAGATGGAGAGCGGCGCAGATGGCCGTTCTCAGGGAATCAGCCCGGGCCTGGGCGTCGGGGAACAGGCTCAGAAAGTCGATGAGGAAGTCCCGCAGGGTACTGCGGTCCTCCTCCTGAAGCCAGATCTGAATGAACTCTCCGTAGAACTCCGGCGGGTAGGGCGCTGGCAGGTGAATCCACTGCTGGGCCTCAAGCCGGATGTGATCCTCTGTGGAGAGTGTAAAGTAATCGCTCAGGCGCTGCCTCATCGGCTGGAATACCCTTTGCCCCCGGGCTCCCGTCAGGGAACAGAGGAACTCCAGCAGAAAGGCCGCCGTGCAGTAGTCCTGGGAGAGGGCTGTCCCCAGCTCCAGTGGCAAAAACAGGATCTTGTCCTCCCACCGGTAGTCCCGGCCGGAGATGCCCAGGTCCGGCAAAATCTGATACCCCTCCACCTGCGCCATATCCACCATGTCCTTGCGGATGCGGCCGTGAACCTTCTCCTCCGAGCGGTCGAGCTTCATCAGGTCACCCAGCGCGCCCAGGTCTGAAAGGAGCGGGGCGTCACTGCCCTCAGGACGGAGCCCGGCGATGAAGGCCTCGAAGTCAGGCCGCTCCTCCAGGGCCTCCGCGGCCGTCTCCTGTCTGGGCGTCAGATTGGCGACGAATTCTTTCCAGGCGTTGAAGAGGCGCTGAAAGACCTTCAAATCCTCAAAGAAGTTGGGGATCTCCACGGGGCCGGAGTCCTTCTGGGACCTGGCGAGGGTGGGGTTGGTGGGAGTGTAGGCGATAGCGAGAGAGTTTTTGGGCTTCTCAAGGATAAGTCCCCCGCTGCATGCGGTTCGGTACAGGGTCGTGAACTGCTGCAGAAGTGCGTCTGAGTGGGCAATCTGGGGCGCGTTCGGGCCGAGGGCGGCCTCTCTCAGCCGGGCAGAGGTGCGCATCAGGGTGAAAGCCACGGCGGCGGGCACAGGCAGCACGGAGTTGGCGTAGGAGCCCAGCAGCATCCCCAAAAGCTCATCCGGGACGGTGAGGAGCCTCTTGCAGAGGGCCAGCAGCTCCTCCTCCGGGAGCCATATCTTGACGGCCATCCATGTGATGAAGCGGATAAAGGTGTTGCGCATTGCCTCCCAGCGTATCAGCGGCAGCATACAAAAGGCCTCAGCAATGCAGAGCCCCAGGTCCAGGCGGTCAATCATGGCGCGGCGCTCCAGTCCGTAGAGCCATATCGTGGGATAACAGATGTGGTACGGAGGCTGGATGCGCCCGCCCGCGAGCCATGTCAGATACATCCCGCGCTGAAGGGGGCTCATCTCCTTGTAGGAGACGGCGCCCTCGGAGGGGAGTTCTGTTCCTTCCTCCGGAAACTCCACGGGCAGGGTGATGTCGATGCAGCTGGGCTCCTCCGTGGAGCTGGGGCCGTTGGACCAGTAGGTGACGGGGCTCTGGACGACGAAGTTGCCCACCTGAATGGCGTGGGACCGGCTGCACCAGCGCAGCAGCGTTGCGGAGGCCTTGCCCCCCTTGGATTTCTCATCAGAAGAAGAGGAGAAGGCATAGGGCTGTGAACCCTCCGCTGCCGGGGCCGCGGTGGAGTAGGTAGCGGTGGCGACGGCTTTTGGGGAGCTGATGGGCTTGGCGGCAAGCACCGGATTGGCATTCTGCTCGCCCTCCGGTGTGGGTTCCGTGGCGGGTTCGGGGGAGTCAGGGTTTGTTCCTGAGGCAGTCGATTTCTGTTTTTGCTTAAGCAGAGCACCGACCGCAACGGCCACGACGAGTCCCAGCACAAGATAGAACATTTTTCCCCGCCCCCTTTGGCTCGCGATCCCCCTGCGATAAATATAAAAAAAAGTATAACAAATCAGGATAAGGTTTTCAACGAAATGCAGCCCGTCCGCGGCAGGAGCGACTTCTTGTCCCCCGCTGGTGACAGAAGGCTTTCCTGCCGCGGACGGGAGCTGCCGTAATCATCGTT
>JAIKZX010000223.1 GCA_024681935.1 Fretibacterium sp. | reverse complement strand
TACTCTGGATGAGGGCTTTCGTTCCGAGATGGATGCCGCCGTGAGCATTGAACGCCGTCTTGCTGCGATGAAGGCGTTTCATGACGCAGGAGTGCGGACGACCTGCTTCATATCCCCCATTTTCCCCGGCATCACCGATGTGCCTGCCATCATCGAACGGGCAAAAGATCACTGCAATCTGGTGTGGCTTGAGAACCTTAACCTGCGAGGCGATTACAAGAAGCGTATTCTTGATTGGGTGCATGAGCGGTATCCTGAACTGGATGGGCTCTACCGTGCGATATATGTACGGAACGACCGGAGCTACTGGGGGGAACTGGATGATCTGATGCGGGACTTCACTGCTTCTCATGGGCTTCCCTACGTTCGGGACGACGACTCCATGAGACGGCCCTTCGACGCGCCGCCCGTGGTTGTCAATTACTTTTTCCACGAGCAGATTATCCCCTCCGCGAAACGTGCGAGACAAAAAGAAGAGAACGGAGAATCATGAATAAGGAAACCTCTCATTGACAATAACCGCCGTCAGGTGATAGAGTTTTTCCAAGCAGGGAACAAAGTTCCTGAAACACATAAAATCCGACAGGAGGCAACGCAAATGGAGGTTATTTCCACAGATAAGGCGCCGGGCGCGATTGGACCTTATTCTCAGGCGTTTAAGGTCAATGGAATGGTGTACACTTCCGGGCAGATTCCGGTGGATCCGGCTTCGGGCACGGTGCCAGAGGGCATTGCCGCGCAGGCCGAGCAGAGCTGCAGGAACGTCGGGGCTATCCTTGAGGCAGCGGGAAGCGGTTTCAACAAAGTCTTTAAGACAACTTGCTTTTTAGCCGATATGGGGGACTTTGCGGCTTTTAACGAGGTCTACGCAAAGTATTTTACATCTAAACCGGCAAGAAGCTGTGTAGCGGTGAAGAGCCTTCCAAAAGGCGTGCTCTGCGAGATTGAGGCTATCGCTTTAGCATAATGAAATAACGGAATGAAAATATGAGGCAGGAAGCGCCGTATCAACGTTTCCTGCCTATGCCGTTCCTGCCAGGTGTAACGTTTTTCCCAGCCGTCTCATCAGCTCTGCGCGGAACAGAGGTTCCGTTTCCAGCGTGGGATCGCCTGTCAGGAGCGCTTGGGCCTCTTTCCGGGCCAGGTCCAGTATTTTACGGTCTTTTACGAGGTCTGCAACGCGAAAGTCCGTCACCCCATGCTGGCGCACCCCACAGACCTCGCCCGGTCCCCTCTGTTCCAGGTCAGACTCAGCCAGGGAAAAACCGTCCGCTAAACGGAGCATAGTTTCGATGCGCTCATGTCCTTCCGGTGTCGTTCCTTGTCCCTCAAGGAGTACACAAAGGCTCTCAGCCTTCCCACGGCCTATGCGTCCCCTGAGCTGGTGAAGCTGAGCCAGACCGAACTGCCCCGCATCCTCTATGACCATCAGGGTGGCGTTGGGTACATCCACCCCCACTTCGATAACAACCGTTGAAACCAGCATAGAGGTTTCTCCCGCCGCAAAACGCCGCATCACCGCCGACTTCTCCTCTATGGGAAACTGCCCATGAAGCATCTCAATAGACACGTCCGGTAAAAGTCCAGATAGTCTTTCATAACAAGACGATACAGAGCTGAGGTCTGCCCGTCTCTCCTCAGAATCCTCGATGAGCGGACAAACCCAATAAATCTGCTGTCCCTGGCGTACACGCTCCCGGATAAGTTTCAGCAGGTGTCCCTCCTCATCCGGCCGTAGGCATATCGTTTTAATGGGAATCCTGCCGGGCGGGAGCTCATCAAGGATGGAGACATCCAGATCTCCATAGACTGAGAGAACAAGGGTTCGAGGAATGGGCGTGGCTGTCATGACCAGGACATGCGGCGAAGTTCCCTTGGCAATCAGGGCGTTCTTCTGGAGGACGCCAAAACGGTGTTGCTCATCCACGACGGCCAGTCCAAGGTTGGAAAAGGTCACTCCCTCAGCGAAAACCGCGTGAGTTCCCACAAGGACCTGAAGTTTCCCGGCCTTCAGTTCGTCCAGAAGGCAGCGGCGTTCCTCTGTTCGAAGGCTGCCTGTCAGGAGCCCCACCCTGATTCCCAGCGGTGCCAGCATTCTCTCAAGTGTCAGGTAATGCTGTTGGGCCAGAATGCCGGTGGGGACCATCAAAGCAGCCTGCATTCCGGAGTCCGTTGCAGCCAAAATCGTAGCTAAGGCGACAAGCGTCTTTCCCGACCCCACATCACCCTGAAGGAGACGGTTCATTGCCCTCGTCCCCCGCATATCCTGCAGTATTTCATCGATGGCGCGATGCTGCGCCCCCGTCAGGGGAAAGGGAAGGGCCGCCATGAACCGTTTATAGTTTTTCCCGGGGATGAGGGAAGGAGCCGTTTTCTGGGCAGAGCTCCGGCGCAGGAGGAGCCCTGTCTGCAGAAGGAAAAGTTCATCAAAGGCCAGCCGGTTGCGAGCCTTGAGCCAGGATTCAGCATCCTGTGGGTGATGCAGTTCAAGGATTGCTTCCTGAAGATCCTTCATTCCATACCGTACGCGAATATCTCTGGGAAGAAAATCGACAAGGCAGCCTGCGTAGGTGTTCAGGGTATCATTGACCAGGTTTTGGATGCGCTTCTGAGGAAGCGCGGCCGTGGCGGGATAAATGGGGACGATACGGCCTATGATTTGAGGAGGCTGGTCCGTCAGGACCTCAAACTCAGGGTTGTTGATCTGTATGCCGTTGTAGTACTCCACGCGGCCGTAAAGGGCCACTTGTATTCCCGGCTTGAGAAATTTATCAACGTGAGGATTAAACCAGACGGCCCTCACGTTAGTATGGCCATCGGTCAGGATGGCCGACGCGGGGGCAGGCCCCTTAGAGTTGGATAGGGAGATAACTTTGGCAAGGGCGCAGACCATCTCACCTGGGTGCAGTTCATCCAACGGAGTCAGGCTGCGGCGATCCTCATATCGCCGGGGAAAAAAGAAAAGGATGTCCTCAATCGTGAGGACATCCAGACGTGCGAGCGCCTCCGCCCTCCTCTCCCCCACACCGCGGAGGTACCGGACGGAAGACCCCAGCCCCACCCTATCATGGGTGGTTCTATCCCACATGGCCGCAATCAGGATTTGGCGCCGTCAACATCCTGCTGTGCGTTCTCCCTGCACTCAAGCAGGTTTCTGCGGAAACGCTCAATAAGCCGTGATGACGCCCCCTGGCTGTCGGAGGAATCGTTCTCCTCTCGTCCCATCTCCATCTCAATTTCCTGTTGCGCCTGGTCTATGAGTTTGCCGAAATCCAGCAGGAGGGCAACAGTATCCTTCAGGAACTGCTGTTTTTTTAGATTCAGGACGCGCAGACGGTTCTCGTAGTCATCGACTTCCCTTGAGGCCTCATCGATGAGACGTCGGGCCTCAAGACGGGCCCCGGCGAGTGTCTGCTCAACCTGATCATTGGCATCCTTCCTGTGAAGTTCCAGCTCCTGTTCCAGGTTCGACCAGCGCTGTTCTGTCTCCAGGCGCTTCTCCTGAGAGTTCTTCATGATATCGTCAGCGGACATCTTGGCCTTGGTCACAATCTCCGAAGCGGAACGTTCCGCCTCAGCAAGGACCTTCGCCGTATGGGCACGGGCCTGCTCCTCCATTTCCTTAGCCGATTTGCGGGCCTGGATGAGGGCATCTTTAATCATGTCCGTCATGGATTCCTGCTTTTTGATATACTCTTCAAGCTCATGTATCCGATTATCTCGCTCGTTCAGACGTAAAGCATAGGCTTCAAGGTCATCAGCAATCTGGTTAAGATAATCCTCAACCTCCGGGACAGAATACCCCCCAAAGGAAACCTTCTTAAAGGCCTTTACTTCAACGTCCTTGGCGGTTAAAAGCTCCGTCATTCAGTGGATCCTCCTCAACCCATTCCTGAAACATCCCCTCGCGCGGCATCACCAAGTACAGTGCCGGTTCAAGGAACTCCATGTGTCCCCCACGGGCGAAGGCCACACCTCCCATGAAGGTAATAAAGGGCCGGCCTCGCTCCTCAAAATCCCTCTGGCTGAGCTCATGAAGGTCCAACAGGATAATCGCCCCGTCTTTAAGCGCCTCCCTGAGTCTAAGCTTGACGTTCTCCGAAGGAACTCCCTTGAACAACACAAGCCCCGGCGTGGAGGAAAGATAACGTTCCTCCTCTCCAGATGATGAAGCCGGCCTTTGACGCGAAGGCCTTTGCGGCTTCTGCTGCTTTCTTAATCTTGGTTCCTCATCTTGATAGTCCTCGGCGTCGTCGTAATCGTCATCGCCATAGAACCCGAGGAGCTGCATCAACTTCCACATTTGTCCATGCCTCCTTCATCACGAGGGCTGGATAACCTCTTTGTATCTTTATTAATATACCACGTCTTAGCAATAATTGCGCGGTCCAAAAAGTGCGGACCCAATACGAACCATCGTGCTCCCTTCCTGGATGGCCCACTCAAAGTCACCGCTCATTCCCATTGAGAGGACAGGCAACGGAAGGCCGGTCTGTTTTCTTGCCTCTTCAGCTAAATCACGAAGAGCCGCGAATACCCGCCGCACACTGGCCTCATCGTCCGTCATAGGGCCAATCGTCATTAACCCTTCCATGTGCAAGTGCGGTAGACTGCGGACACGTTCCAGAAGGGGCCCGAAGGCCTCCGGCGCAATGCCCGTCTTACTTCCCTCCTGGGCCATGTTGACCTCAATCAGGACGGGAAGAGTACGTTCCATCTCCGCGGCGACACGCTCAAGTCGCTCTGCAAGGGCGATGGAGTCCAGCGAGTCCACTGTGTCGAAGAGTTCCAGTGCCTTGCGTACCTTGTTGCCCTGAAGATGTCCAATCAACCGCCAGGGAAGAACGGAGGCAGGACCATCTGCAGGCCATATTTTTCGCTTTTTCTCCGCCTCCTGAATCCTGTTCTCCCCTATCGCGGCGGCAAATGGGACTGCCGCCAACATCTCCTGCACCGTGCGAGTTTTTGTCACTGCCACCAAAAGGACACTTTTGGGGTCCCGTCCTGCTTTCTCGGCCGCACAGGCAATGCGCTCACGAATATCGCCGATTCGTTCCTCAAAAGTCATAGAATAACACCCCCCTTGCAGGCTTACCACATTTTTCCGGGGCCATTCCAGGCATAATCCGCATCCAGGATCAGACTGTTCCCGGGCGCGACGCCCTTGACGATGAAAAAATTCTTTTCGTCTGTGGGGAAACCGTCGACATCCTGCGAGACAACGCTGCTCCCCTGAAGGAGAAAAACGAAGTTTTTGCCGTCCTTCGTGATGACCGTGGAGTCTGGAACCATGACTCCGTACTGGTCTCCTGTGACCACACGGGCGGAAAACGCACGTGAACGCAGGACCGATGGAGGGAAGAAAGGTAAACGCAGGTATACCTTAATCTTTTGCCCCCGCAGGGGATCCTGAGGGGATTTCGTTCCCTGCGCGGGGCCGGTTGACTTGAAAGCCACAATCTCTGCCTTTCTCTCCTTGCCATCCGGTTCCGTCTTGATACGAATGACAACCTCCTTCATGCGAAGGCGACGCTCAAGGGAGGGGGTACTGTCCAGGTAAGCAATGCAGCGCAACCCCTGAGGCTGGGGAATCAGCTTCCCGATAGGGGTTCCCTTGCGGAGTTGAATGCCATTCTCAAGGAGAACGGCGGGGCGAAAGAAAGGAAAAGGAGCGAATTCCGGCCAGAGGCGGGAATAGACCCACTGTCCCTCCTGCCCATCCAGTGCAGGATAAAAATAGGCTGGATAGGGAGCGCGGACAGCGACGCCATCTAACGCAGCCAGGATTTCCCCCTTGGCGACACGGCGCGGCTGCGGTGAAAGGTAGGTATACAGTCCATCCTGAGGGGCGTAGATAAGCTGCTCATCCCAGAGCAAAATCCCCTCTAACGGCTGTTCCTCAATATAACCTGCCGCCTCCGCTTCAATGACCTGAGGATGAGAAAGACGATAGTTGTTAAGCCAGACAAAGTAAAACCAGACAGTTCCCAGGAGGATTGCGACAAAGAGGAAGTAATAGAGCAGCCTTCCAAGGAAATTGCTGCGTTTCCGACGTCTCACCGTTTATCCCTCACAATCTCAGCGAAGGCATCATGATTATGGATACTCTCGGAGCTCACGACGGAGACTGCGTACCATGTGATGCGGGGCTCAGAATCCAGCAGGAGCGCCAAATCCCGCACCACGTCCTCGACGAACTTAGGCTTCTCGTAGGCATGTTCAGTAACATACTTCTCATCTTCCCGTTTCAGCAGGGTGAAGAGGGGGGCTGACGCGGACTCCTCGGCCATGCGAATCAGTTCCTCGAACCAGACCAAGCCGCTGCAGCGAACCCTGAGGGAGACAAAAGCGCGCTGATTATGGGCCCCGTACTGAGATATCTCCTTGGAGCAGGGACACAGCGTCTGCACGGGAACGCCCACGCCAACAATCATGTCGAAGTCCTCTCCGGAAGGGAACTCCTTCCTTCGAGATGATGCTTCAAGGGAGACCTCATAACGCATGAAACTTTCGCTGTTTGAGACAGGAGCGCGTTTGCGGATAAAATAGGGAAAATCGAACCGAAGGGTGGATTCGGAAGCCTCCAGCTTCTCGCAGAGACGGCGGGTAATTGACGAAAGCGTGGCCGGGGATATCCGGCCATGGTACTCCTCCAGGGTCTCGATGAAGCGGCTCATGTGTGTCCCGCGGTACTCGTGGGGAAGAAGGACGCTCATCGACACGGAGGCCACGGTGGGCTGTTCACGGCAGCTCTCCTCCGCACGGGAAGGATCCATCACAAAGATAGGGTAATGGACACTGCGGACACCAACCCTGTCGATAGAAATGTTTCGAAGGTCCTTCTCCCCCTGGACGTCCTTCATTATCTCCTCTGCTCCTTATCCCGGTAAAAGTCGGCCTCTGTCGCGAGGACGCAGTTGGAAGCAGTCTCCCAGACCCAGACCTCATGAAGTCGGCAATTTGAATGAGCAGTCAGCGCAGGTCCAATCTGAGCCCCTATCCACAGGGCGATGTTCTCCGCCGTGGGCTGAGGAATAATGTCGTTAAGATAACTATGATCGAGCAGGGAAAGCACGCGCTCCTGAATGATCCTGGAGAACTCACAAAAGTCCAGAATCATCCCCTCCTCGTCCGGAGTTCCCTCCAGGACAACGGCAGCCCGATAGGTGTGGCCATGGAGCCTCTCGCACTTTCCATGATAGTGGATGAGTTTGTGGGCAGCATCAAATGTAAATTCTTTGCGAAGCAACATTTTTACCCCCCCTCTCACTTCCACCGGTTATGGAGCCAGAACCACAATTCCGGCCGAGGCTCTATAAGCGTCTCCAACGCGTGATTGATGTTCAGGACTGTCTGTTTCAAACGCTCCTCGCGGCTGCCATCCCTGGAGATGAAGAAGGGGGGAAGGAAGCGCACGGTATGGCAAAAAGGAGCCTGACGGTACAGGGCCAGCGGTACGAGAGGAACTCCGCTCAGCATGGCGAGCACCGCAGGGCCTAAAGAGTTTGTGCAGAGCTGCCCCATAAACGGAAGAACGGCGCCTCCTCCCCAGGAGACGTCGGTTAAAATAGCGATGAGAGCCCCGCCCTTCAGCATCCGGACCATCTCCAGGGTGGAGGTCTCCTTGAGGAGCGTTTTCATGCCCCCCCGTTCGCGATACTCCGTCACCAGGTGTGAGATATTAAGGTCGTGTATCTCCTGATAAACGACGTAAAGCTGCCTTCCCTGCCGCTTCGCCTTCTGGGCGAACCAGCTGCCCAACAGTTCCCAGTTCCCGAAGTGTCCCGTCAGGATAACGGCCCCCCGCGGGCTGCTCAGGAGACTATCAAAAATCTCTCCCCCCTGGACCTCTGTTATCCAGTCAAACGCCTGAAGCTCGTCTCTTTGGAGCGCAAGGAGCTCCGTTACAGTCCAGGCCAGGTTCTCATAAACACCACGCCGGATATCCCGGCGGCGGGCCTCATCCCAATCGGGATGGATAAGGCGGAGGTTGGAGTCTATTCGTTTTGCTCTCGGTCTTATAATTTTTAAAAGTCCACTCAGAGACGAGGCAACGGCCTGTCCACGCCAATCCGGGTGGGCAATTGCCTGAAGGAGCCTGATAAAGCGAACGGCAGCTCCTTTTGGCTTCTCCTTCATGCCCTGCGCCCCTCCGTTCTCCCTTCCATGGCTCTCCGGTACAAAGTGATGAGGGAGTCCGCGCACTGGTCCGCGGAACAGTGTTCCTTGAGGTAATGCCGCGCTGAAGCCGCCAGACGGCGTCCCTCTTCAGAGGCCACGACCTCAAGCGCCTGTCTCCAAGCCTCCTCAGAGTCCTCCGAAACATGAAAGTATCCGTCGGTTCCAAGGATTGCGTCCAGGCAGGGTGAGGGGAAAGCTGCGACAACCAGCCCTCGCATTGTAAGGGAAGCAGCCCGCAGGGCATCAAGGGGAGTGGCTCCCCCGACGTGGAGCCCGCTCTGCGCATTGTCCGCTGCGCCGCGTGTGGCAAAAGTAGGGATAAGTACAGTCTCTCCCTCCCGCGCCAACTCGGGGAAAAGCCGTGAGGGATACCCTTTCCATACGGTTTTTTCCTCAAAGGATGTGTGAACCGTGCGGAAACGCAGGCGGATAAGCCACCACCAGGACGGGGCGTTCCCCCAGAGGTGCCAGAGCCCTCCCCGCCCAAGAATTCTACCGGCACGTTCAAGACCCGTCAAAGCCCTCCAGGAACAGGCCTCTGCCAATTCTGCCGTTCCCCCGTCGACATAGAGCGAAACGTCTCCGCCCCGAGCCCGGAGGGAGGCGGCCATGCTGCTGATTATGGCCTGCTCCCAGGAGCTGACTTCCCTTGAAACGAACCAGATGCAGGGGATCATAGCATCTCGATGAGGTGGAAATTCTTGCGCCCAACGCGGATAAAGAGGTAACGACCGCAGCGCAGCTGACTGCTTTCAACGCTCGCTCCCTCATCGGACACGCGGACACCGTTGACAGAGACCCCACCTTGCCGTATGGCGCGTTTGGCTTCCCCGCGGCTCTCGCAGACATTTGCAGCGGTGAGGATGTCCAGCAGCCCCGCGGGAAGAGGCAGGCGCAGTTCGTTGAAGGGGACCTCGTTCTTGAGAGTCTGACAGGTCTCCTCAGATACGTCTGAAAGGTCGATGTTAGGGTCAAAGAGAATGGCGGCGGCCTTGACGACGCTGTCCGCCGCGGCCTCACCGTGGACTGTCTTTGTCACCTCAAAAGCCAGGCGGCGCTGGGCGATACGATTCTCGGGTTTGGCATTATGGTCCCGCATCAAGCTGTCAATCTCATCCAGCGGCAGGAAGGTATAGAGCTTCAGGAGACGCTTGACATCGCGGTCGTCCGTGTTCACCCAGAACTGATAGAATTGGTATGGAGAGGTACGGGCTGCGTCAAGCCATACCGCCCCGGCCTCCGTCTTGCCGAACTTTGTCCCTGACGCAGTAAGGAGCAGTGGCTGCGTCAGACCAAAGACCTCAGCGCCGCTGGTTTTGCGGATATATTCCGACCCCGCCAGAAGGTTGCCTTGCTGGTCGTTGCCTCCCATTTGCAATTTGCAGCCGTAATGCTCGTTGAGGTACTTGAAGTCGATGGCCTGGAGGAGTACGTAGGAGAACTCCGTGTAAGAAATCCCCTTCTCCGGATCCTCAAGGCGGCTCTTAATGTATTCTCTCGCAATCAGGTTGTTGATGGAGAAATACTTTCCCACGTCGTGAAGAACGTCAAGGAAGGACATCTTGGAGAGCCAGTCGTAGTTGTTGAGCAACAGAGCGGAGTTGGGGCCGCAGTCGAAGTCCAGAAAGCGCGCTAACTGCTTGCGCACACCCTCGACATTGTGCTGTACAGCCTCAATGGTAATCAGGTTGCGCTCTTTGCTTTTGCCCGAAGGATCCCCAATCAGTCCCGTCCCGCCGCCCGCCAGGGCGATAGGACGATGACCGGATTTTTGAAGCCAGCCCAGAGCCATCAACGGAATCAGGTGCCCAACGTGAAGGCTGTCAGCTGTGGGGTCAAACCCGACGTAGGCCGTTATCATCTCTGAGCTCATGACTTCCCGCAACCTGTCCTCCGCGGTACACCATTCAAAGTACCCGCGCTCTTTCAACACATCAAAAGCGTTCCACGACATCGAACCCATCCTTATAATAAAATTGACACGACCGTCCCTCGGACGGCCCAGCAGTATTATACCTCAGTGGGATACATTGGAGGCAGCGTCCGGACTCCTGAGCAGAATCACACGCTCACCGGGCATGACCAGATTGTACTGTTCCCGCGCCAGGTGCTGGATTCCCTCAGGTGTCTTATAGAAGGCTACCTGTTCCTGATAATTGCGGACATTCTCGCGCCGGTCATTAAGGATAGCCTCCTGTTTTTCAATGACCTCTTCAAGCTGCGCGATGCGGGATATCTCAAAAATATAGTATGTCACCGTTATCGACAGCGTAAGGAGAATAAACGAAGCCAAAAAGATGCGTCTTAAGGGAGGCATGGTCTACATTCGCTCCGGCGCACTGACCCCCAGAAGCCCAAGGCAGGAGGCCAGAACAGTTCTCGCAGCACCAGCCAGTTTCAGCCGCCCAAGCTCGATATCCGGGGCTTCTCCGAGGATGCGGTTGGTGTTGTAGAAAGAATGGAAAATTCCAGCCAGTGACAGAGCGTAGCCGGTCAGGACCTGTGGAGCCAGGTCCCGCGACGCGGCCTCCACCTCCCGCGGAAACTCCGCCAGGGCATCCGCCAGGTTCCTCGCGTCCTTATTTTCAAAGAGCGTCTCAGGAATTTCTGCGTCTCGAATCTTTCCGGAGTCTCCCCCACGACCCTCCCACTCCCGGAGGATGCTCGATATACGGGCATGAGCGTACTGGACGTAATAGACGGGGTTGTCGCTGCTCTGTTTCTTCGCGAGGTCCAGATCGAAGTCCAGCTGGCTGTCGCTTCGCCGCGTGAGAAAGAAGAATCGGGTTGCGTCCACCCCCACCTCATCCAGAACGGCGGAGAGCTCCACGAATTCTCCGGAACGCGTGGACATGGCAACGGGCTGTCCGTCCCTCAGCAAGTTGACGAGCTGAATCAACAGTACGTCAAAGTCATCGGGATTTTTCCCCATGGCTGTGACGGCTGCCTTCATGCGCGGGATGTAGCCGTGATGGTCTGCGCCCCAGACGTCAATCACGCGGTTAAATCCGCGTCCTATGAATTTATCATGATGATAGGCAATGTCGGACGCAAAATATGTCGGGACACCATTGTTGCGAATCAGTACGCGGTCCTTGTCGTCCCCAAAACCCGTTGAACGAAACCACAGTGCCCCCTCTGACTCAAAGGCGTAGCCCCGCTTCTTCATGTCATCCATCGCAACGCGCACTTTGTCGTGTTCGTAGAGCGACGCCTCCGAGAACCAGTTGTCGAACACGACACCGAAACGTGCCAGGTCCTCCTTAATGCTGTTTAAAATGACCCCAGCCGCGTATTTCTTAAACCAGGGCAGGCTCTCCCCGACAGGTTGTGAGAGAAAACGTTCTCCCTCCTCCTCCAGAATGCGGCGTGCAAGATCGATGAGGTAGTCTCCCTTGTAACCGTTTTCCGGGAAGGGGGCGAGGTCTCCCCTGCCGCAGAGCTCGAAGTAGCGGGCCTGGGTTGACCGTCCCAGGGTCTCTATCTGGAGTCCGGCATCGTTGACGTAATACTCCCGCTTTACGTCCCAGCCTGTGAAAGCCAGTATCCTTGCAACGACGTCCCCTACTGCCGCACCGCGGCCGTGCCCAATGTGGAGAGGTCCGGTTGGGTTTGCACTGACGAACTCGACCTGCACTTTCCGGGCATGCCCCAGGTCCAGCGCCCCGTAGCGGTCTCCCTGCGCCAGAACATCAGAGGCGGAAAAGGCAAACCACTTTGGCGCGAGGAACAGATTAATAAACCCCGGCCCCGCGACCTCAACCTTCTCAACCAGCCCGGCACAAATATCCTTTAGATGTGCGGCGATTTTTGACGCAATCTCCCGAGGGGGCATGGAAAAGGGTTTTGCCAGCTGCATGGCAACACTGCTGGCCCGGTCCCCCTGCCCATCGCGCTTGGGACGCTCCAGTTCGAAAGAGAGCCCCTGGGGCAGCTCCTTGCCGCATTCCCCGGCAACCTTCGTAACGGCGGCCTCCAGGGCATCGCTCAACACAAGGACGGCCTTGTTCTTTCCCATCTGTTCGTTCATTTTCTCTTCACACTCCCGTTGTTACCCTGACGCCCCTACCTGATCGGAATGGGTTTTGAGCAGAAGTTGCGCCAGAGTTCCCTGTTTCTCTGAAGAAGCCCTGCGATATCATCAGCTATATCTGTTATTCCGGCCTCAAATCTCGCCTTCGCCGTCAGTTTCCCCGTCTTCGTCTTATAGCTTTCACTGTAGTTAATCCTATCCGGGGAACGTTTCACCTCTCCGGAGATAAGCACGCGCCTCGCCCCTTTGGGCATGGAGATATTCAGGGTTTGCTCTATGACGAAAGGAAAACGAAGCTCAAAGGGAGGTGTCAGTCCCTCAAGTGCACGGAAGGCTGCGGGATCAAAGGACGGAGGAAGAGCCAGTATCCCCTGGCCAGAACCTGCCACTCCCGGTTTCCCCTTCAGTACAAAAGAGAGCTCCGGAACACCTTTGACACTCCGGTACTTCACCTCATCGTAGTTTTGCAGACCAGGGAAGAGAGCAAGAACAGCTCTCTCAAGTTCTGCCCTGGCCGGAGCAGAACCGGAGAGGAAGAAGGGGCCCCAGGCTCCCCGGAGCATCACACGCACAGAACCGCTCAAGAAACCTTGTTCGTTCAGTTTCAAGTCCATAACAGCCGAGAGACGATGATCCTTTGCCTTCTTCGAAGGGGCTGGAGAGTCATCCGTGTCCGTGCTGCGTATCAGGCGGTTCAGCCCCGCTTCTCCATAATATTGGGTGAAAGCCACCCCACTTCGGGTGTCTATGACCAGCCCTCGGGAAGGTGGCTCCACGTTGATTTTCCGCCATGTGAGGACCGTCTCTCCGCTTGTTCCCAGCGTCTCCTCTTCCGGCTGCATATCTACGGGAAAAGCGCGGTACGCAAGGGACTCTGAAGAGGAGGGCCTGACCTCGACAATGGACTCCCAAACGCGAATCCCGTCCCGCTCCCCCGTCGAAAACCAACAAACCCCTTCCATGTTCAGCTGTCCGTGAAACACCTCCCGCCACGAGAGGACGAGGATAAAGCTTTCCGGCAACTCCTTGAACGCTACCTTGTGGAGCCCGCCTTGTGAGGAGGGGGAGACGTTCTTAAGCAACTTCCCCGTCTCAGGCGAGTAGACGCTGGCCTCAATGATTTCAGTGCTCCCATTGTCGGGGTCCGGGATGTTCCACGTCAACCACTTTTCGCTCAGGCCACTGCGCCCCAGGATGACCCAGAGATGTGACCTCTCGAGGCCCACGCCCTCTACGTGTGCAAAGGTGGTTTGTTTGAGCCAGACGATTCCTTTTTCGTCAGGATAAGTTGTGAAGTTGGGGTTCATCTGGCGCATACGGTCCAGGTTATATTCGATTTTCTCCGCCGCCATGACGGACGGGCAGAGGAAAAGCGCCAGCAGGAGAGAGAACGCCAGGAATTTCATTTTTCTCATTATTATTTATGCCCCCTTTCCACAGCAGTGCTTGTACTTCTTCCCGCTCCCACAGGGACAAGGATCGTTGCGCCCCACCTTTGTCCCCTTACGGATGGGCTGAGGCCTGCCGTCGCCCACATTGGGAAGCGCGGCAGCCTCATTTGAAAAAGGACCATGTTTCTTGTCGGAAAGGGACTCACGGTTAAGGGGAAGGGTAAAGTCTCTGCTTTCGGAGATACGCCTCTCCCGCCTCGGTGCCTCCTCGGAGACAACGCGGACACGGAATATCTGCTCGGCAAAGGAGCTCCGTACCCGTCCCATCATCTCCTGGAAGAGATTGTAGGACTCAAACTGATATTCAATCAGCGGGTCCTTCTGCCCGATGGCGCGAAGCCCGATTCCACGACGCAGCTCGTCCATGGCCAACAGATGGTCGCGCCACGCATTGTCCAGGATATTCAGGACAACGTAGCGCACCATCCCCCCGGCGACCTCTGGTGTGAGTCCCTGCATCTTGTTATCGTAGCGGGCCTTGACCTCGTTCACGAGGTCATCCCGCACTAATTCCATTCCCTCGCGGCTGTCCAGCCGTGCCGCCATATCCCCCGCACCAGGGCCAAAGAGCGTGTTAAGCCGAGCCGCTGCGCGCGACGTGTCGGGTTCCCCCTCCTCGGGGAAATATCGGTCCAGCGTGTCCGTGACGACACCATGGACGATGTCCCAGCCATACGTGACCATGTCCTCGTCTGTGAGAATCATCTGCCGCTCGTGATAAATGGCTTCGCGCTGCTGGTTCATCACGTTGTCGTAGGCCAGTAATTGCTTCCTGATGTCGAAGTGCATCTCCTCAACCTTATGCTGGGACGACTCGATAATCTTTGACAGCATCCCTGACTCAATGGCCTCGCCGTCGCGCATCCCAAGCTTTCCCATCAGGCCCTGTATCCGCTCCGAGCCAAAGAGCCGGAGCAGATTGTCCTCCAGGGAGAGATAGAATCTGCTGCTGCCTGGATCTCCCTGACGGCCGGAGCGCCCCCGGAGCTGGTTGTCAATACGGCGTGACTCGTGTCGTTCCGTTCCGATAATCGCAAGACCGCCCAGATCCGCCACCCGGTCGTGTTCCTCACGGCAGGATGCGGAAAAATCTTCCAGATAGCCCTCATAGGCGTCCTTGATTTTGGTGAAAAACCGGCCCAGCTTCCCGGAGAGTTCGCTGTCCTCCGCTGCGTTGCTGATGTGCAGATCGTGAAGGTAATTCCGGGTCAGGTCCTGGACCTGGAGGTTTGAGTAGCGGACGAAGTAGCCGTAGACCTCCTCCTCGTCCAGCCCGCTGTCCTTCCACTCCAGAGGCGGCCGGGAGGAGAGCAGCTTTTCCTTGGCCAGGAACTCCGGGTTGCCGCCCAGCATGATGTCCGTGCCGCGGCCAGCCATGTTTGTTGCGACTGTTACGGCACCCTCGTGGCCCGCCTGGGCGACGATATACGCTTCCTTCTCGTGATGTTTGGCGTTGAGCACCTGATGCGGCACCTTACGGGCCTTCAATAACTTGCTGACACGTTCGGAGTTTTCAATGGACGTGGTGCCAACCAGGACGGGCTGCCCGCGCTTGTGGAACTCCTCCACGTCATCGGCCACGGCGCTGAACTTCTCCCCCATCGTTCCATAAATTACGTCGGGGTTGTCCACGCGAATCATGTCCCTGTGTGTGGGAATAGTCACGACCTGAAGGCCGTAGATTTCTTTAAACTCCTCCGCCTCCGTGACGGCGGTGCCGGTCATGCCAGCCAGCTTTTTATACATCCTGAAGTAGTTTTGCAGTGTGATAGTTGCCAAAGTCTGGCTCTCGCGCCCGACCTTGACGCGCTCCTTGGCCTCGATGGCCTGGTGCAGCCCGTCTGAGTAGCGCCGCCCCACCATGAGACGGCCGGTGAACTCGTCGACGATGACGATCTCCCCGTCCTTCACGACGTAGTCCACATCGCGCTGGAACAACCGGTGCGCCTTGAGAGCCTGTACAATGCGGTGGGCCAGCTCAGAGTGTGCCGCGTCCGAGAACAGGCCGGGCATCTTCAGGATGTCCTCGGCCTTCTGGATGCCCGCCTCCGTAATGGCGATGTTGCGCTCCTTCTCATCCTTCTCGTAGTCCGGCCCCTCTTTGAGCTGTCGGGCCACGCCATCTGCCTTCACGTAGAGTTCCACGTTATCGTCAGAGGGGCCGGAGATGATGAGCGGCGTCCTGGCTTCATCGATGAGGATGGAGTCCACCTCGTCCACGATGCAGTACGCATGGGGCCTCTGGACCATCTGTTCCGAGCTCATGACCATGTTGTCACGGAGGTAGTCGAAGCCGAACTCACTGTTCGTGCCGTAGGTAATATCTGCCCGATAGGCCTCGTAGCGTTCCTCCGGCGGCATATAGGGGTATATCACCCCGACGGTGAGCCCCAAAAAATTGTAGATTGGCGCCATCCAGGCCGCGTCGCGCCTGGCTAAATAGTCGTTGACTGTCACCAGATGGACGCCTTCACCCCTCAGAGCGTTGAGCACAACAGCGAGCGTCGCGACGAGGGTCTTGCCCTCGCCCGTCTTCATCTCCGCGATGCGCCCGTCA
Organism: Fretibacterium sp.; assembly: GCA_024681935.1. GTDB lineage: Bacteria > Synergistota > Synergistia > Synergistales > Aminobacteriaceae > JAFUYV01. The sequence continues at coordinate 3,866 of JAIKZX010000223.1, read as the reverse complement.
TGAAGCGCCATGCCGCCGATGAGCTGAACGTCATAGTGCCGCAGGCCGATTGTCCGGCGGGACACCTCTCGAACCAGGGCGAAAGTCTCCGGCAGGAGAGCGTCAATTTCATTACGCGTCCCTTCTCCGCTTCTGGCCCTCTCCCGAAGCTCCGAGCCCAGCGCGCGCAGCCCGTCGTCATCTTTGCCTTCCATCTCTTCAGCGAGAGCGTTGACCTCCTCGACCAGAGCCCCGTACTTCTTCAGTGCGCGGTCATTGGGGTCGAGCCCCAGCGCCTTCTTTAAATTATTCCAAATCATGTGGAAATCTCCCTCATTTCTCTCCTGACGATAATCACGTCACCACTTCATTATATTACAGCGACCGCCAGCTCTTGAACCCCTGTCCCAGGACCTCCGTGGCATCGCAGATGGAAACAAAGGCCTTTGGGTCTTTCTCTTTGAGAAAATGCTTGAGCTGCACAATCTGACGAGGCTCCAGCAGGGAGACCAGGACGGGACGGGGCTGGCCTGTGTAGCCGCCGCGTCCCTCAATGCGTGTAACCCCCTTGCCCCTGGAGTTGATGAAGTGACTGACCTCATCAGGGATGTTCGTGATGATAAAGGCCTGTTTGCGTTTGTCAAAGTTGCGTGTCACGCTGTCCAGTGTGATTCCGGTGACATAGAGCCCCACGGCTCCGTAGACGACGGACTCCAACCCCACCACGCCGATAGAAAGCCCCAGGATGAAGAGGTTGACGAAGATGGAGAAGCGCCCCACTTCCATGCCGTAGCGTCGCCGCATGACCATGGCTATGATGTCCGTCCCTCCGGCGGAGCCGCCGAGGTTGAACATCATGCCCCCGCTGATGCCTTTCAGGAGACCGGTGATGACCGTCGCCATGAACTTGTCGTCCGGCAGCGGCAGGGGCAACATCCCGAAGACAGAGAGGAGGGTGGAGAAGGTGCCGATAGCTGTCAAGGTCAGCAGAACAAAGCGCATGGTAAGGTATTTCCTTCCCCATAAAAGGAAGAGAATATTCCCGGCAAGGATGACCCAGTTGGGCGATATCCCGAACATATAGTTTGTCAACACCGCGATGCCGGAGACGCCCAGATCCGGGAAGCGGTAGTGAATCGTGAAGTAGCGAACGGCAAATGCCTGAACCGCACTGGCCACTATGATGACAGCAAAAGCCTTCCACTCCTCGCGAATCACGCGCAGCAGAGGGGCGAGAAGGTTTGATAGCTTTAAGTCAAATCCAAAATGCAAAACAACATCCTCCTTTTGCGGAACCATTTGCCGCATAATGAGAAATTATAACAGCTATGCTTAAAGGGAACATGACGTAAAAATACGATAGTTCCCGGAGAGGTGGCTTTACTGTTATCCCAGTTTTGTCATTTGTTTAGCATCCCTGTCCTGCACGGACGGGACAACGCGTGTTTCAGGAATGCCTCCGGAGATACTTACTGCTTGAATTGAAACGGACCGCAGGTCATTCTAACAGTCTCAGGCGAGTTTTTCGCTTTCTGATGTCCCATTGATGCGGACTTGCGGAGCAGTTCGCCGGATTTCCGGTGGTCCTCCTCCAGGCCGTACCGGTCAGCTGTGGCGTGAGCTGGAACGATCATATCGGTCTGGTTTTCGATGAACTGTATTAATTAAAACTGCGGTTAAAAATGGAGCATGAGAGAATCCCGCAGTTAAGAATACGTTTGCGTTATAATAAAGAAAGATAGTCGGGTAATGGGAGATGCAGGAGGGCTTGCCCTCTGACGCTAAAAACCGGCTGAATTGGGAGGACACATGGACGAGATTAAAAATCGGGGCAGTGCCGACGACTACGGCGCTAGCAGCATTAAGGTCCTTGAGGGCCTGGAGGCCGTCCGAAAACGGCCGGGAATGTACATCGGAGACACAACATCGCGGGGCCTGCATCATCTGGTTTACGAGGTCGTCGACAACTCCGTGGACGAATCTATGGCCGGGTTCTGCGACCGCATCGATGTTACCCTAAACGCGGACGAAAGTATTACTGTACAGGACAACGGCCGCGGCATCCCGACGGATCCCCACCCCTATAACGGCCGCCCCACCAGTGAGGTTGTGCTGACCATCCTGCACGCAGGAGGAAAATTTGGCGCAGGTGCTTACAAGGTCTCCGGAGGACTGCACGGCGTCGGTGTTTCCGTCGTCAATGCTCTGTCGGAGTGGCTGGAGGTCACCATTGCCCGCGACGGGATAGAGCGCACCCAGCGTTTTGAGCGCGGCATCCCCGTCACCGACCTGTCAGAAGGCATCGCGGCAGATTGGCGTGGCACGCGGATACACTACCTCCCCGATAAAGAAATTTTCGAGGATGTGCACCACTCCCTGGACACGCTCAAGAGCCGTTTCATGGAGCTGGCGTTCCTCAACCCCGGCCTGCATATCCTCGTCACCGATGAGCGGGAAGAGGGGGCTGATGCCAAGACCATCGAGTACCACTACGAAGGCGGCATCAGTGCTTTCGTCCAGCATATTGACAGGGACAGAACAGCACTGTTTAACCCTCCCGTCGTTCTGAGCGGTGAGAAGGATGGCGTTGCTGTAGACGTTGGGCTTCAGTACAACGACAGTTATCAGGAACACCTCTACACCTATGCTAACCTCATCCACACCATCGAAGGCGGAACACACCTGGTGGGACTGCGGACAGCCCTGACCCGTGCGGTTAACGAATCAGCCCGCAGCAGCAAGGCACTCCGTGAGAAAGAGGACAACCTCTCCGGCGACGACCTGAAGGAGGGGCTGACCTGCGTCATCTCCGTGAAGCTCGGCGAACCGCAGTTTGAGGGCCAGACCAAGACCAAGCTGGGCAACAGCGAGGTTCGCGGCGTGGTGGATTCCATCGTCTACGAGGGGCTCACGGCAGTCTTTGAGGAGAGGCCGGAGATAATCCGTCCCATTGTGGAAAAGGCAGTGAAGGCCCGCCGCGCCCGCGAGGCGGCCAAGAAGGCCCGCGAGCTGGTCCGCAAAGGGGCCATGACGGGAATGAACCTCCCCGGCAAACTGGCGGACTGCTCCTCCAAGACGCCGGAGAACACAGAGCTCTACATCGTTGAGGGAGACAGCGCCGGCGGCAGTGCCAAGCAGGGACGCGACCGCACTTTCCAGGCCATCCTTCCCCTCCGCGGCAAGATCCTCAATGTGGAGAAGGCGCGGCTTGACAAGATGCTCTCCAACCGCGAGATACAGACAATCATCACGGCTCTGGGCTGCGGCATCGGGGATGAGTTCGACGAGACAAAGCTTCGCTACCATAAAATCATCATTATGACCGATGCCGATGTGGACGGCGCGCACATCAGCACGCTGCTTCTGACGTTCTTCTACCGCCACATGCCGGAGCTGCTGACTCAGGGGTATCTTTACCTGGCTCAGCCGCCGCTCTACCGCGTGCAGAGGGGCAAACAAATCCATTACTGCTACACAGAAAGAGAACTTCGCCACCAGGTGGACAGCGCACCGGATCCCAGCAAGGTGGGCGTGCAGCGGTACAAAGGACTGGGCGAGATGAACCCGGAACAGCTCTGGGAGACGACGATGGACCCGGCGAACCGGATATTGAAGAAGGTTGAACTGGATGACGACCTTCTGGCGGACGAGTATTTCGACATCCTGATGGGCGACAAGGTGGAACCGCGGCGCGACTTCATCACGGCCAACGCGCATGAGGTCAAAAATCTGGACGTGTGAAATAATTTGGACGTGGTACCAAAGGGGCCCATACAGGGCCCCTGTTTCCATTAAAAAGGTCGATGATAACTGTGTTTAAATGTAATAAGATTGGAACAGAACAGAACAGAACATATTATCTCGATTGTCTAAGGATTCTTGCAACT